>JAZOUN010000145.1:0-7160 GCA_045658165.1 Acutalibacteraceae bacterium | reverse complement strand
GGTGTTGTAGGTCTTGGCAGAGGTACTGCTATTGCACGCTGTCTCAAGGGTGTAAAAAATGCAAAACTTATTGCATGCTGTGACCACAATCCCAAAACACTTAAATCAGGATATGCAGAACTTTCAGAAGTTCTTGAAGATAAAGATATAATTCAGTTCAGTGATTACGATGAAATGCTCAAAACAGATATTGATGCTGTCATCGTTGCAACAGAAGCTGTTTACCATGTGCCCATCGTAACAAAAGCTATGAATGCAGGTAAACATGTTCTTAGTGAAATTCCTGCCGTAAATTCACTTGAAGAAGCAAAACAGCTTAAGGAACTTGTAAATTCACATCCCGAACTTACATATATGGCGGCAGAAAACTGCTGTTACTGGGCATTTGTTCAGACATGGAAAAAGATGCACGAAGACGGCCTTTTCGGTGAAATTGCTTATGCAGAAGCTGAATATCTTCATGCGCTCGATCCCAATGATTTTGCACCTGACTATTATCCCGAAGGTCATTGGAGAACATATCAGCCTGCAATTCATTATCTTACACATGAACTCGGACCTCTTCTTTATGTTATGGATGACTATTGCACAAGCGTAACATGTATGGAAGCTGATGTTCATTACGATCCTTATACACCGGAACGAAAAGAAACAGGTGTTGCACTTTTCAAAACTGCAAAGGGTGCTGTTATAAGACTTCTTGTTTCATTCGGTGCTTATACAAGCTACGACCACAACTACCGTATCTGCGGTACAAAAGGTACAATTGAAACAGACAGAAGATGTGTTGTTGACAATGCGCACTCACTTGCAAGTCTTTCCAGTGTTCCCGGAACATTCTCTGCAAATTCAAAAATAGATATTCCCGTAACCACTGCATATGAAGGTGAAGACACAAGCGGTCACGGCGGTGCAGATTCAAAAATGGTTGAAGATTTTATCAGATGTCTTGCAGAAAACAAGAAGCCTGCTCTTGACGTTGACTTTGCAATACAGATGTCAATTCCCGGAATACTTGCACACGAATCTGCTGTCAGGGGCGGTGTGCCTGTTGAAATCCCCAGATTCTGATTAAGGAGTACTGAAAATGCATTTACTTAAAATAGATAAAAATCATTATCAGGGACAGGCAGATCCCTTTATTCTTAAAAGCGGCGGCAGATATTATATTTACGTAACAGGTCATGACGGTGTTTATGCTTATCAGTCAGACAATCTTTTTGAAGGCTGGGAATATTACGGCATTGTTATGACTCTTGAGGGGCACGATTCATTCTGGGCACCCAGTGTTATAGAGCTTGACGGCAGGTTCTATATGTATAATTCAATAGAAATATACACCGATGAACCCGATCAGGGCGGTCACAGAGGTGCAATGCACGTTTCCGTAAGTGAAAATCCTTTGGGACCTTTCAAAGTGGAAAAACAGATTCTTCATCCTTTTTCCATTGACTCTCATATTGTTCAGAATGAGGCAGGACTTTTCCTTTTCTATTCTGCAAATAAATTTGACGGTGAAAGAATAGGTACCTGCATATATGTTGACAGAATGCTCGATCCTTTCACTCCCGAGGGGAATCCCGTACTCGTTGTTGAACCTACTCTTGATGAGGATATTTATCAGAGAGACAGATATAAGGAAGGTCAGCACTGGCACACAATTGAAGGTGCATGCTATTTCAAAGAGGGAGACTGGCATTACCTGATGTACTCAGGTAACTGTTTCACAACTCCCACATATTATATCGGTTACGCAAGAGCAAAAACTGATGAAACAGACCTTACAAAAATAAAATTTGAAAAGTATCCTGATGATAATACATATCATCCCGTGCTTAAGGCAAATGAGTTTGAAGAGGGTACAGGTCATCATTCAATGATAAATGAAGACGGTCAGTGGTATGCTGTTTATCATGCAAGAGATTACGGTGATGAGCTTAATGCGTTTGACGCAAGAAATGCAAGAATCTGTAAACTGCATGTAAATGACGGTATAATTACAGCCGAAAGATATGAAAACCATATCTGATATAAGGAGCATGAATGTAATGAAATTTGCAAAAAAACTTGTTTCAGTTATAATTGTCACAGTTCTTGTTGTTTGTTTGTCTGCTACAGCTTTTGCTTCATATGAAGGCACAACAGCACAGGCAATCCGTTTTGATTCTGAGGGTAAACTCAAAATAATGCACGTGACAGATACACATCTTGATACAGATAATGTTGATGCATCTGTATGGCTTATTGCTGTTGCTTGTGACAGGGAGAATCCCGATATTGTTGTTATCACAGGTGATAATGTTTACAACGAAGATGACAGTGACATTACAAAAATGTATATAAGCAAGCTTATGAATGTTTTTGAGCAGAGAAATATTCCCGTTGCGGTAACTTTCGGTAATCACGATTCCGAAAGAGGTGCAATGACAAGAGAAGATCTCATGGCTTATTACAATACATTCTCATGTTCTGTATCAGTTGATGACGGAGATGTTCTTCCCGGTTGCGGTACATATAATATCCCTGTTCTTGCAAGTGACAGTGATGAAGTAAAATTCAATCTCTGGGTTTTTGATTCAGGTTCATATGATGATGAAGGAAATTATGCAAATGTTCTTGAAGAGCAGGTTGAATGGTACAAGACTGTTTCTGCAGATCTTGCTGCAGAAAACAACGGTGAAAAAGTATATTCTCTTGTTTTTCAGCATATAATTGTTCCCGAAGTGTATAGTGCGCTCAAACAGGTTTCTTACCCCGGTATGTTTACTTTTTCACGCATTTATCACGATGAATATTACATGTTTGATTCAGAGGGTATAAATTACGGCACACTTAACGAAAAGCCCTGCTGCGGTTATTATAATCACGGCCAGTTTGATGCCATGGCAGAGAACGGCGATGTTCTTGCAATGTTCACAGGCCATGACC
Organism: Acutalibacteraceae bacterium; assembly: GCA_045658165.1. Taxonomy (GTDB): domain Bacteria; phylum Bacillota; class Clostridia; order Oscillospirales; family Acutalibacteraceae; genus UBA1081. Next base: position 4,232 of record JAZOUN010000145.1, on the reverse strand, counting down.
ATACAAACGCTTTCGGTGTTCAGTACAAAGGCATTGATATTGTCAATTCACACAGCACACGTTATAACGGTGATGCATATTCAACTCAGTACGGTTACAGAATGATTGAAGTTGACGAAAATAATACTGCAGAATACACTTCACGTGTTGTTCACTGGTATGATCTTTTTGATGCTGAGGATATTATTGCTTTCAGAACAAACGGTGATAATTACGGCTTCAGCGTTTCACTTGATGTTGTATTCAGAGGCTTTTTCCAGAAGTTGTTTGACACATTCTACCGTAATTTTGCAACACTTATAACAGGCAGACAGGTTTCATATCCTGACTGAAAATAAAAAGCATAACAGAGTATAAAAAAACAGAGGTAATGCGGAAAAATCTCCGTATTACCTCATTTTTTATCTGTTGCAATCTGAAAAGATTGCTTTTGCATCATTGTATCCTTTTTTGTAATAACTGTCCATGCGTTTAAGGTTTTTTGTTATCATGTTCATTCCCTTATCGCAATCGGGGGCTATGAGCACAACTTTACCCCTTTTTATATATTCGTTGAGCAAAGAGAGCTGACTGTTGTATATTTCGGGACGTTCAGACATGAGTTTTAGTATTTCAGTATTGTTTCTGAGAAACGGTTTCATTAAATAAGAGAATTCATGTTTCTTTTCAACAGCAGGGCGGGGGATTATTACATATACTTTGTCACATCCCATTTCAAAGGCTTTTTTTACGGGGATAGGGTCAGATACACCGCCGTCAAAAAAAGCTGCACATCCGTGTGGGAACGGCTTGCATGCAACGGGCATTGCGCAGGATGCTTTTATTGGCCAGAGGTCATCTTTTATAATATCCTTTTTGCTGAAATATTCAGGTTTTCCCGTATTTGCGTTTGTTGTGACTATTATCAGTTCGGAATCGGATTCTGCAAGTTTTTCAAAATTGAGCGGATCTTCACCGTTGCTGTCTGAAAGAACTGAATAGATATATTCAAGGTTGAAATATGAACCTGTTCTGAACATATTTGAAAAACTCATATATTCTTTACGTGCGGCATATTCGGTGTAGAATCTGTATGTTCTGCCCCGTTGACCGGCAATATATGATGCCAGGTTTGCACTGCCTGCAGAAACGCCGATACATATATCAAATGTAATATCGTTGTCAATAAAAAAATCGAGCACTCCGGCACCGTAGATGTCACGCATACCGCCGCCTACGTCAATGAGACCTGTCATTTGTTTCACCTTTTAATTTTCTGAAATGTCTGTTTCGTTCATGGGTTCAGCAATGAAAAATGCTGAGTATTTGGGATTAGCGGCAAATGAAAAATAATCTCTGTCCGTAATAATTATATGGTTTGCAAGTCTTGCGTTTATTGAACTGAGTAAAAGAGATATTGAATGAGTGATTTTTACATCTGCGGAAGAGGGAGCACTTATGCCTCCCGGATGGTTGTGGGCAAGAATAATCTGCGTTGCATTGCTTACGATAACTTCGTGAAGAATCTTTCTTGTGTCAACCTGAGAAAAGTCAGAACCGCCTTTGCTTACAATAACGGTGTTGAGTATTTTGCCTGCATTGTTAAGACATACCATTATAAGCATTTCGTTTTTCAGTGTTGCAAATTTCGGACGCAGATATGCAACTGCATCATCTATATTATGTATATATTTCTGGTCGGAAACACTGCTTTCGAGATATTTTTTTACAAGTTCAGGAATCAGCTTTAAAAGAACGGCAGTCTGCTGACCGACTCCGTCAGTTTCTTTCAATGCACCTATCGGTGCGTCAAAAACACCGTTGAGTGAACCGAATTTTTCTATAAGTCTGTGAGCGAGTTCGTTTGTATCGGCTCTGGGAATGGAGTAGAAAAGAAGAAATTCGAGAATATTGTGGTCAGCGAAACTGTCAAGGCTCTGTTCCTTTATGAATTTGTCACGCACACGGTCTCGGTGACCTTCGTGGGGATTCTTATTTTTCGTATCCATTCTTTTCACCTCTTTTTTGTATTTTTTTCTTATGTAAAAATGAGCACAGCCGATGTTGTGGGCAGTGCTCAGAAATTTATTTTATGAATTGGAAAAATCCACGGATTCAACTGCTTTTTTGTAGTTTTCAAGGCTTTTGATGAAAACGGTTTTGCCGTAGCAGAGAAGATTTGCGTTATCATCATCGTCGCAGAGAACAGCAAATGTTTTGCCGATTATATCGGGTGCAGTTTCCTTGCCCTCAAGATTCATGTAATAGAATGAGAAAGCTGTGGATGCAAGGAGATTTCCGTAAAGTTCGGGTGCCTGTTTTGTAAGTGTATCGTAAAGAGTTGTGATGGCTGTAGTTGAAAGAAGAGGATCTGAAATGTAATGTGTAAACACATATTCAGCTGTGAAAACTGAAAGAATAATTGCCTGATCCTTTATTCTTCTGTCAAGCTCGGGCACGCAGCACTCAGCAGCCATAGTCCATAATTCTTCTTTTTCGGCAGCTTCATGGAAAGAGCTTGCAATCATTTCACCGAGTTTTTTTGCCTTCTGCAGATTTCCTGAAACAACCTGACGTTTCATTTCGTCAACTATTACAACAGGCTCTGACTTTTCAGATTTTTTTATCTGTATGGGTGAAAATATTTTTATATCAAAATCTTCGTTGTGCATTGTATGCTCCTCTCAACCCTCAGCAGCAAGAGCTTCTTTCTGTGCTTCTAATTTTTTCTGCTGGCGTTTGATTTTTGTTTTGTAGTTGAGCAGTTCGCTCAGCTGCTGTTTCGGTGTTACATAGTCACCGATTGACCATGCGCCGTGATTGTACATACCGTGGAAATCACTGCCGCCTGTCATGAGAAGTTTGTTTTTCTTTGCGATGGCAATAAGTTTTTCTTCATTTTCTTTTGAACAAGTGGGATGCCATACTTCAACACCGTTGAGACCTGCTTTTACGAGGTCGTCAATTATGTCAAAATTATCGTAAAGTGCAGGATGTGCAAGAACGGAAATACCTCCTGCATCTTTTACTGCTTCAAGAACTTCATAAACGTCTGCAAACTTGGGCTGAACGTAAATATTGTTTTCGGAGTTGAATAATTCATCATAAACCTCTCCGTAAATTGACATTGTGTAACCGCACTGCATAAGGGCATGCATGATATGCTGTTTGTAAAGGTTTGTTGAGCCTTGTGCACATTTCATGATAAGGTCGGTTGCAACGGGATAACGTTTTGCAGCTTTCATCATCATATACTGTCCGGCTCTTTTTCTCGACATTGCATTGCTGTGGCAAAGCCCCTCAATTCTGTCGGGACTGTCAAACAAATAGGCAAGAATATGTACATTTTTGCCGTTTTTAGAATCGAATGCAGACAATTCCACTCCGGGAATTACCTTAACACCGTTTCTTTCACCTATTATTTTTGCTCTTACTGTTCCTGCGAGACAATCGTGGTCTGTAACTGCAATTGTGTTGATGCCACGCTTTGAAGCAAGTGCAATAAGTTCTTCCAATCCTAAAGTACCGTCAGACAGTTTGGTATGACAGTGTAAATCTCCGCTCAAGAAAATATCCTCCTAAAAAATTCGCAACCGGGAAATGAATAAATATACAAAACAATCCCTTAACAATCAGTTAATATAATAATACTCCTTTTTTTTGGGTTTTTCAAGAGTATAAAATAAAAAAAATAAAATTATTATTGTATATTTTTCTGATTTATGATAGAATTAAAAAAAATATAAAGGAGTAGATTTTTTATGCTTAAAAATATACCTTCAATTATTTCTCCCGAACTTTTAAAGATTCTTCACGAGATGGGACACAGTGATGAAATTGTTATCGGAGACGGCAATTTCCCCGCTGCATCAAACGCAAAAAGACTTATCCGTGCTGACGGTCACGGTGTACCTGAGCTTCTTGATGCAATTCTTCAGCTTTTCCCTCTTGATACATATGTTGATGCTCCTGTTATGCTTATGCAGGTAACTCCCGGTGATGATGTTGACCCCGTTATCTGGAATGATTACAGAAAAATCGTTGACGCTCATCAGGATAATGTAAAATTCGAAGAAATCGAAAGATTTGCATTTTATGAAAGAGCAAGAGATGCTTATGCAATCGTTGCAACAGGCGAAGGTGCTCTTTATGCGAATGTTATTCTTAAAAAAGGCGTTGTGAAATAATTTGCCGCGCAAATTATTTTAATTGGCAATTTTCAATGCTCAATGCGCAATTGATGAAAGGGCTCA
>JAZOUN010000144.1:0-10376 GCA_045658165.1 Acutalibacteraceae bacterium | reverse complement strand
AATGAATAAAGAATAATGTTGGAAGGGGCAAGCCCCTTAAACCCCATTTTATAATCAAAGCCCGTAGGGCTTCCGATTTTATTATTTATTATTTCTTCTTTATTCTTTATTATCGGCATCGAGCCGATAAATTATTGTTTAAAGAAAGGATATAATTATGAAAAGAATCGCAAGTTTTGAAGTTGATCATACCGTACTTGAAAAGGGAATGTATATTTCCCGTGTTGACGGTGATGTTGTAACATACGATATAAGAACAAGAAAGCCGAATGTTGAAGAGGTTATGGATAATGCTTCAATCCACACAGTTGAGCATCTTTTTGCTACATTCGTAAGAAACTCACCTTTTACAGATAAAATAATTTACTTCGGCCCCATGGGTTGCCGTACAGGTTTTTACTTCCTTGTGCGTGACATGGCACATGCAGATGCAATAAAGCTCACTCAGGATGCTTTTGATTTCATTGCATCTTACGAAGGTGAAATCCCCGGTGTTTCTGCCGCAGAGTGCGGAAATTACAGAGATCATTCATTGGAAGGCGCAATAAAAGAGGCGCAGATGTATGTTCCCGTTATCAAAAATGTCACCGAGAAGAGCCTGATATACTGATTTTGCTTTGTTGAAAATGTACAATTTTCAGCCATTATTTTGTATTAAAAAAAACAGAAAATATGTTCACCACAATATATTGGAATAAATGCTGTTGTGGGTGCCACATGTTGTTGTAGTATCAAAAAGAAATGGCATTTTTAACAAAAATCACGCTAAAAAAAGAAATTTTATAAAATATACTTTAAATTTATATCGGTTAGTGGTATACTATAAACGTTATAGAGCGTTTTTTTGACAGGTGGCATATTTTAATATGCCTTGATAAATATGTTTTCAGATAATTAAGGAAGTATACCGTTATGGAAAAATTTGTAATTAACGGCGGAAAGAAACTTCACGGTGAGATTGAGATAAGCGGCGCAAAAAATGCGGCTGTTGCTATAATACCTGCAACAATACTTGCAGAAGATATTTGCAGAATTGAAAATATACCTGATATCAGAGATGTTCAGGTTATGGTTAAAATTCTCATCGAAATGGGAGCGAACGTTCGCTATATTAATTCGAACACATTGGAAATTGACACAAGATATATAAAATCTTATGTTATTCCTTACGAAATGACAAAGTATTCCAGATCATCTTACTATCTTCTGGGTGCACTTCTCGGCAGATACAGTCACGCAAAGGTGGCAATGCCCGGCGGTTGTAATTTCGGCGGCGTAAGACCTATAGATTTCCATCTTAAAGGTTTTGCAAAGCTCGGTGCAGCAATCACCAACGACAACGGCATGATTGATGCTCAGGCTGAGTATCTTTCAGGTAACGTAATTTACTTTGACAAGGTTTCTGTAGGCGCAACAGTAAATATCATGCTTGCAGCAGTCAAGGCAAGAGGTCTTACAATCATTGAAAATGCAGCTAAGGAACCTCATATTGTTGATCTTGCAAACTTCCTGAACCTCATGGGTGCGAATGTTACCGGTGCAGGTACAGACGTTATAAAAATCAAAGGTGTTAAATCACTTCACGGTTGTTCATATTCCATCATTCCCGATCAGATTGAAGCAGGAACATTCATGGTTGCTGTTGCAGCTGCAAAGGGTGATGTAACTCTTAACAATGTTATTCCCAAGCATCTTGAGTCAATTACTGCAAAGCTGCGTGAATGCGGAGTAACTGTTGAAGAAAATGATGATTCTGTCAGAGTTGTCAGCAACGAGAGAGCAGGAACATGTAAAGTTACAGCAATTCCTCATCCCGGTTTCCCCACAGATATGCAGCCTCAGATGACAACATTCCTTGCTCTGAGCAACGGAACAAGTATTGTTACTGACGGTGTATGGGATAACCGATTCAGATATGTTGATCAGCTCAGCAAAATGGGCGCTCAGATTCAGATTGAAGGTAAAGCTGCAATCATCACAGGTGTTGAAAAGCTTACCGGTGCTCCCGTTAAGGCAGATGACCTCAGAGCAGGTGCCGCAATGCTTATTGCAGGTATGTGTGCAGAAGGAAAGACAGTTATTGAAGAGATTTTCCATATCGAAAGAGGTTATGAGAAAATCGTTGAAAAACTCAGAGGAATCGGCGTTGATATCAGCAAGGTTGATTTTCCCGATGAAACACCCAAAACTGTCCAGAATAATGCAGGATAATTGAAGAACAAAAAGGACGCTGTAACGCCGATTGCCGGCGAAAAGTGTCCTTTTTTTAGAATAAGTATTTAAAAAATTTCACAGGAGGTGTAAAAATGGCAAGGTTTTGTACATTGTGTTCATCAAGCAGCGGTAATTCCGCGTACATAGGCTGTAATGCCGGAGGGATTCTTGTTGATGCCGGAACAAATGCAAAACGGCTCATTATGGCTATGGAACACATAAATGTTGTGCCCGAGAGTATAAATGCAATATTCATAACCCATGAACATAATGACCATGTGGGAGCTTTGCGTGTTTTTGCATCTAAATATAAAGTGCCTGTTTTTGCATCGGAAGGAACTCTCAATGCACTTGAAAAAGCAGGTCACCTCAAAGGTGATTTTGAAGCTTTTGTATTGCCCGAAAATGGTACGGAAATCCGCGGAATGGAAATAAAAGGATTCAGAACTTCTCACGACAGTGCTGAAAGTTTCGGCTACAGCGTTACTCTTCCCGACGAAAGACGCATTTCGGTTGTGACAGATACCGGTGTTATTACAAGTGATATAATGGAAAAAGTGACCGGCAGTGATCTTATTCTGCTTGAATCAAATCACGATAAAAATATGCTCAATGCAGGGCCGTATCCTTACTATCTGAAAAAACGCATACTTTCGGATGTTGGACATCTTTCAAACGAAGACTGTGCAAAAGCCGCATGTCATTTTGTAAATACGGGAACAACAAGACTTGTCCTCGGGCATCTCAGCCGCGAAAACAATACGGCTTACAAAGCTTTTGAAAAAACAAACATAGCACTCGGAGAAATGGGTGCAGTTGCTGATCTTGATTACGTTCTGCAGGTGGCTCCTGCAGGTGTTGGCGAAAGAATGGTGATTTTCTGATGCAGAGTGTTAAAATTATTTGTGTAGGCAGACTCAAGGATGCTTTTTTCAGAGATGCATCCGATGAATATATGAAAAGGCTTAAAAGTTTCTGCAAAGCTGAAATAATAGAGATCCCTGCCGCAAATCTGCCTGATGATCCGAATGAATCTCAGATAAGTGCAGCTCTTGAAAAAGAGGGAGATGCAATTCTTAAAAAAATTTCACCTTCTGAAACGGTTGTTGCTATGTGTGTTGAAGGTAAACTGTTTTCTTCGGAAGATGTTGCGCAGTGCCTCAGATCGGCTTCCATGAGCGGTAACGGTGATATAGTGTTCATTATAGGCGGTTCATACGGAATTGCAGAAAAAGTAAAGCGAAAAGCTGACATAAGAATGTCTGCATCGAAAATGACATTCCCCCACAGACTTTTCAGAGTGATGCTTCTTGAACAGATTTACAGAGGGTACAAAATAAACCAAGGCTCAAAATATCATAAATAATATAAAAATAAGGATGTAAAAACTTCAGTTTTTACATCCTGTTTTTTTATGTGTTGAGCAATTGTTTTTCTGCCGTATCTTCTTTTTCAAACCGTTTCTTTTTCCTGTTAAGGCAATATATAAATGCAGGAATAAGGAAGAGGTCAGCCATAAGCCATGCAAGGGGATTTGCAAAACAAACAGCAGTGTAACCGAAAAGGGGAACAATGAAGAATCCCATAATTCCTCGTGCAAACATTTCGCTTATACCGGATACGATTGAAAGCATACTGTATCCCATACCCTGAATGCAGAAACGCACCGTGTTTACAAGCGTCAGCAGAATATACGAAAGGCTGTTTATCGTAAGGAATTGCTGTGTGCAGGCAAGAATCTGAGTGTTTTCTGAATCCATAAAAAGCAGTGCAATCGTGTCACCGAAAAAGCACAGAACAAGAGCTGTTACTGCTGAGTAGACAGCACCTATTGCAACTGCAGACATTATACCTTGTTTTATTCTGCGCGGTTTTTTTGCACCGATGTTCTGACCTGCGAATGTAGCCATTGTGCCGCCGAGTGCTTCAAAGGGACAGCAGAAGAACATGCTTACTTTTCCGCCTGCCGTTACTGCTGCAACATAGTCTGAACCGAGAGTGTTTACTGATGTCTGAAGAACAACACTGCCGATTGCAGTTATTGAATACTGTAATCCCATGGGGACACCTGCTGTAATAAGCGGCATGATAAAGCTTTTGTCAAACTTACGTTCATTCTTTTTTATATGAAGAATGCTGAATTTTCTGATTATGTAAAAAATACACAGTATACCTGAAATTGCCTGAGCTATAACTGTTGCCACGGCAGGTCCCATAACACCCATTTTGAATACACCTATGGAAACAATATCCAGTGCAACGTTTATGACAGATGACAGAAGTAGGAAGTAGACAGGTGTTTTACTGTCACCCACAGCTCTTATGACACCTGAAAGCAGATTGTAAAGGAATGTTGCGGGAATACCGAGGAAAATTACAAAAATGTATTTATAAGCTTCGTCAAAAATATTTTCGGGAGTTTTCATTATCTGCAGTATCGGTTTGCAGAAAATGCATACAACAATTGTCATTACTGCCGAAAAAATTGCTGAAAGCCATAAACTGTTGGCAAAGAATTTACGCAGTCTTGTAAAATCTTCGGCGCCGAAACTCTGTGCAACGGGAATTGCAAAACCTGTACAAACGCCTATGCAGAAACCCATTACCATGAAGTTGAGTGAACCGACAGAGCCTACAGCTGCAAGTGCGTCTACACCAAGCCATTTACCTACGATGATAGCGTCTGCCATGTTGTAAAGCTGCTGGAAAAGAAGTCCCAGAAGCATCGGGGCAGCGAATCCGAGTATCAGCTTGAACGGGGATCCGACAGTGAGATTTTTTGTATTACTGTTCAAATTGTTAATCACTTCTTTCGGAACAGGGTTGAAAAACTGATTTGCAAGACGAAACAACCCATATTAAAATTATAAAACAGCAGCAATTTTTTGTCAATAAAAAAAGGTAATTACAATTTGTTTATTTTGCACAAACTTGATTTCTGTCGTAATTGCGGTATTGCTTATGACAATTTTTGCATATGAATTGATTTATAATCGGTTGTGAAGGTGGTGGAAATGTGAGTCAGGTGATTTACATTGATGTTCTGATTTTTCTTAATATTATAATCACTTTTCTTCTGCTTATGGCTGTGTCGGGATTGGTGAAATGTTATCCTACAGCAGGCAGATTTGTTGCAAGCAGCATTCTCGGCGGAGTTTCATCTCTTGTTATACTTGCACCGGAACTGAATTTTTTTATTTCGTTGGTTATAAAAATACTTTTTTCCCTTATTATTGTGGTTGCTGCGTACAATCCGAAATCTTTCAGAAAAATAACAAAGCTTACAGCGTATTTTTTTGTTGTGAATTTCATTTTTGCAGGAATAATGCTTTTTGCGTCGTCATTGCCCGGTATTTCTCTTGTGAATTATAACAACGGTGCGGTTTACATAAATCTTTCATTTTTTTCACTTGTTGCATCGTGTGTTGTCTGTTATTTTGTCACCCGGATTCTCGGAAAAATAACAAAGCACAGAGAAACGCACGGACTTGTTTACTCTGCAGAAATTTTTTCGCAAGGGAAGAAAATAAGATGCTCTGCGTTGCTTGATACGGGTAATTCGCTTACCGATCCCTTTACGGGAGAGAGCGTTGTGATAGCAGACAAAGAAACTGTTTCGGCAATTCTTCCCGAAAGTATAGTCAGATATCTGCTTACGGGAGAAAGTGAAACGGGAATAAAGCTTATCCCTTGCAATACGGTTTCGGGCAGATCTCTGCTTGCATGTTTCAGAGCTGATAATATAACAATATCAGACGACAAAGTTGTGTATGTTATTGAGAATATTGAAATTGCCGTCAGTAATGTACAGCTTGACAATCTGATTCTGCCTGTTGATATGTTTGATAAAAATGAAAGGAGAAAAGCAGATGTTTCAGTGTAATTATATTTCAATCATAAAGGATATTTTTAAAAATTTAAAAGTCAGAATTTTCGGCAGCGATATTTTTTATGTGAACGGGGCACAGACCTTGCCGCCGCCTCTGAAAAAACATGAGGAGGAAGAGTGTCTGCAAAAAATTTCTCAGGGAGATTTTTCGGCAAGAGAAGATCTTATTACCCATAATCTCCGACTAGTGGTGTATATTGCAAAAAAGTTTGAAAACACCGGAGTCGGCGTTGAAGACCTTGTTTCTATTGGTACTATAGGACTTATCAAGGCTGTGAACACATTCTGTCCGTCAAAAAATATAAAGCTCGCAACGTATGCCAGTCGCTGTATTGAAAATGAAATTCTTATGTATCTGAGAAAAACGGGAAACCGAAAAACAGAAATTTCAATTGATGAACCTCTTAATACCGATAATGACGGTAATGAGCTGCTGCTTTCGGATGTACTTGCAGGTGATGCTGACAGTGTAAATTACAATATTGAGTATGAGGATGAAAAAAGACTGCTCCATTCAATTGTAGATAAGCTCAACAGCCGTGAAAAAATGATTATCGATATGCGTTTCGGAATAGACGGTCATAAAGAGCACACTCAGAAAGAAGTTGCAGATCTTATGGGGATTTCACAAAGTTATATTTCAAGGCTTGAAAAAAGAATAATTTCAAGAATCCGCAAGGCTATGGAAGAGGCGGGATAATAAAAAAAATCGGCATAAGCCGATTTTTTTATTGTGAAAGTGCTCTTTCTAACCATATTGAAGCAATATCCATTGCCTGATAAAGACCTTGTTTTTCACTCTTTTTAACGATTTTATCTCTGGGTCTTACATCAGGATCCGTATTGAGAAGCTGAACTGTTACTCTGCTTGCAACATCAAGTTCGCCAACCTTTTTTGTTGAGCAGACCTGAAGCATAATTACAAACGGATCGCTCATATTGCCGTAATAAATAGTCTTGCCGCAGCGAACAAGAGGCTTTCCCTTGTAGGTAAGGAATTTAACTCCTTTTTTCTCTGCCATAAAACTCATCCTTTCCTTAGTTGATGCTGAGGTAATCCTTGATGAGTGCCTGTAAAAGCTCGTAACGGTCGATTTTCATTATAATGTTTCTCGCATTGTTGTGAGTAGTGATATATGCCGGATCTTCTGATAAAATATAACCGACGATCTGGCTTATCGGATTATAACCTTTTTCCTCAAGAGCATTATAAACCTGAGCAAGCATGATTTTAATCTGAGAATCTTTTTCACCCTGTAATTTGAACTGAATTGTTTTATCTGTCATAAAGGTCACCTCTTCCTATTGTACTCTTAAATAAGGCACAAATGATAATACAAATTTATTATACAACAAAGATAAAAAAAATACAACACATTTTAAAATATTTTTGTTCCGTTTTTGCGTATTATATGTTACAATAATCTAAAGATTTTTTTCGGAGGGAAAAAGATGTTTGTTCTTTCGGCAGAAAATATGAAAAAAGCAGAAGAGTCGGCTGTTGCAAACGGTTTTGACTATTATACCCTTATGGAAAAAGCAGGTACCGAGTGTGCACGTGTTATTGCAACTGAAGATAAGTCGGAAAAAATAACAGTTCTTTGCGGTAAGGGAAGAAACGGCGGTGACGGGTTTGTAATTGCAAGAAAGCTTTGCGAATACGGTTTCGGCAAGGTGTTTGTTGTTCTGGTTAACGGTGAACCGACCGATGAACTCTGCGTTCAGATGTATGAAGAGATGAAAAAATATCCGGTAAATGTTACTTGCCTTACAGAGGAAATGCAAAGCAGTGTTTTTCATATAAAAACAGCAGGTGTTGTTGTTGAGGCAATTTTCGGTATCGGATTCAGAGGGGCTCTCAGCGGAAATGCAGAAATTGCCGTGTGTGAAGCCAACAAAAATCTTACTGCGAAAAAATATGCAATTGATATCCCTGCAGGTCTTCCTGCAGACGGTGAATTCTGCGATGAACTTTATTTCACAACCGATGTTACGCTTACAATGATTGCACTCAAGCCTGTTCAGGTGTTAAAACCCGTTTCTTTGCTCTGCGGAAAGACTTTTGTTATGGATATTGGTGTCAGGGATGATATTCTTGAACCTTTTAGCGAAAAATATATTTCACTGACTGCAGAAGAGGCAGTGGAAAATATAAAAAAAAGGAAATATGACAGCCATAAAGGATGTTTCGGAAATGTGCTTACAATCTGCGGCAGCCGTAATATGACAGGCTGTGTTTATCTTTGCAATCAGGCTGCGGTTGAAATCGGTGCAGGTCTTGTGACTGCTGCTTTTCCCGAGGGAATTTACGGCACTGTTACGGGAAAACTGAATGAGCCGATTATGCTGCCTCTTAAAGAAAACAAAGACGGCAGAATTAAAACAGATGCAAAGATTCTTTATAAAAAACTTGAGAAAAGTGATGTTGTTGCAGTCGGATGCGGTATAGGTGTTGATAACGATACAAAAGAGCTTGTCCGTTTTCTGATTGAAAACTGCAGGTCAACGCTTATTCTTGATGCGGATGCCCTTAACTGTATTGCTGCGGAACATCAGATTCTGAAAAATGCACAGTGTAATATAATAATTACACCGCATCCCGGAGAAATGGCACGTATTACGGGCAGTACTGTTCCTTCGGATGACAAGGGGCGTATAAGTCTTGCCCGTGAAATTGCAGAAACTTACTCTGTAACAGTTCTGCTCAAAGGGGCAAATACTGTAATTGCCGGAAAGGATGGCCGTGTGTGTATAAATACAACGGGAAATCCGTCAATGGCAAGAGGCGGCAGCGGAGATGTGCTTACGGGACTTATAGCAGGTCTTGTACCGCAGTGCAGTGATATTTTCAGTGCGGTTTGTACTGCGGCATATATCCACGGTACAGCTGCAGATTATCTTGCTGAAAATCACGGTATGCTTTCGGCAACGCCAACAAGAATAATTGAAAATATTCATAAGTGTTTTATGTAATAAAAAACGGTAACCGATCCAAAAGAAAGGTTACCGTTAATTTTTTTATCATATTCAGCTTTCGGGGAAGAATGCCATAAGGTCTGCAATGAATTCAAGGATTTCAGCTTCCTGACAACCCTGAGTGCTGAGCATCTTACCGGGGATTCTCTTTGTGAGCTGAATTACGTTTATATAAGAATCAATTGTTCCGTCTTCATTGAGGAACACAATGCGCTTGACATCGTCACCGATTGCGTAGAATGCAACTTTACTGCCTTCAACACCGAATGTGTAGATATCGTGAGTTTCACCGTTGTAATCACCTGTTGTGTAAACAGGTTTGCCGGGATTTTCTATCTGACCGAAATTAATCTGTGCAAAAGCTTCGTCACTGAAAATTTCACTGATGTCAAAACCGAAAAGTTCTTTTGCAGATTTTGCAGTTTCTTCATCAAGTGCAAAGTACTTCTTTTTGCCTGATGCATCAGAATACTTGATGTATAATGTTTTTGAAAGCTGCATAATGCTGAATTCCATGGGTTCATAACCTGCAGCAAACTCTACAGTAGCTGAAAATTCATAACCTTTATCGCTCATAGCCATTTTTAAGGGAGTAGCCTCTGCACCTGTGCCCATTGTTGCTTCAAGGAAGAACTTTCCTTTGAGGAATGCATCAATAGCATCGGGATATTCTTCAGCAATAACAACAGTTTCCTCTTCTTCTGTTGTTGTTTCGGGAGCTGCAGTTGTTGTTTCAGTTTCGGGTTCCTGAGCAGGCATTTCGGGAAGAGCTTCAATTTCAGCAGATGCGCGCAGGATTGCTCTTGCGTCACTTGCAGTGATTTCACCGTCAAAGTTTACATCGGCATAAACAAGCTTTTCATCGGGGAGAGTTTCCATTTCTGCTGAAACTCTCAATACGGTTCTCGCATCAGATGCAGTGATTTCACCGTCTTCATTTATGTCACCGAGCATTTTGCTGTCTGCATTTGCAAAAACAACAAATGATGAGCAGATGATTGCTGCGGCAAGAATGATTGATATGAGCTTATTTCTCATTATTTTTCATACCTTTCTTTATAAAACAATTTTGATATTCTAAGTATAACACAAACAATTATTTTTTACAACACCCAAAAAACGTATATGAATTTATGTATTTTTGCTGTTGACTTATTATTGCTGCTGTGATAAAATACATCTGATATGTAAAAAGCGTTGACGGCGTGTAAGTAGCATTCATTCAAACCGCAAGAGAGTGGTCATCATCGGCTGTAAGTGACCTCGGGGAGATGAAAGGTGAATTTCAGCGTCTGAG
>JAZOUN010000143.1:0-1606 GCA_045658165.1 Acutalibacteraceae bacterium | reverse complement strand
GACTTTCATTATCCGGCTGAACGGGACAAATCGGCTCACCTCGCCTTTCTCGTTTATATATTAATCTGCAGTAGACTTCATTGATTTAGCAACATCTGCAAAAGTATTACCCTTCTGAAGGTCTGCAACATAAAGCTCATAGCCATATCTGTCAATTTCAGACACAGCATAGATTGCGTTTATTGAATCACCACCGAGATTGAAGAAATTATCAAGCATATTGACATTGTCTGTTTTAAGAACAGTTTTGATGACACGGGCAAGAACAATTTCCTTCTCTGTTTCAGGTGCAACATATTCAGCTACAGTTTCGATGCCTTCAAAATCAACCCCGGGAAGTGCTTTTCTGTTTATCTTACCGCTTGAGGTGAGCGGCATTTCACCCAGATAAACAAAAGCATTCGGAATCATATATTTAGGAAGCTTTTCGCTGATTTTTTCTTTTATCTCTTTAGAAGATTTCTCATCACCTGCGTAGAATACACAGATAAACTGTCTTCCCTGCTTGTCCTCACGGACAACAGCGACAGAGAGAGTTATTCCTTCAACGGATGAAACTGCATTTTCAATTTCTCCGAGCTCGATACGAAGACCTCTTACCTTGACCTGAAAGTCGTTTCTTCCGACAAATACAATATTTCCGTCTTCACGCCAGTATGCAAGGTCACCCGTTTTATACAGCTTTCCCTCACCGAACGGATTGTCTATGAACTTTTCAGCTGTAAGCTCAGGATTATTAATATAACCGTCACCCACACCGTGACCGGCAATGCAGATTTCGCCCGTAACTCCTACGGGAACAGGATTCATACACTTATCCGTAATATAAATCTGAGCATTGGCTATGGGCTTGCCGATGTGAATATCAATTCCACTCTCACGGTTTAGTTCACCGCCCATATCCCACACACTGCATTCGCTGGGACCTATAGGATTAAATATCTTTGCATCAGGTGCCTTTTCATACATCTGACTGAGCAATTCTACAGTAAGAGGCTCACCTGATGTACAAATGCATTTCAACTGACGAAGTGTTGTTGTGTCACTGCCTCCGTTGAAATAAATCTTAAGCCTGGTAGGTGTTGTCATAAGAACAGTTATGCTGTTTTTCTCTGCAACAGATATAAACTTATGCTGAATTGTACTTTCCTCTTCATCGAGAATAACCATTGAAAAGCCGTTTGTAAGAGGCAGAAGAGATTCTGCAATAAAATAGTCAAATGAAACTGCGTTCACACATGCAAACACACAATCATCAATCATATTAAGAGCTTCAAGGGTATTATTGTTCTTGCAAAAATTGAGAAGTCCTCTGCCGTTAAGCAGGCATCCCTTGGGTCTGCCCGTGCTTCCCGATGTATAAATAATATAGCAAGAGCCCTTATTGATAACCGTTTCAGCTTTTTCTGCAGCAACATTTTCAAATTCACATATACTCATAGCTGAAGCAATGCTCAGCTTTTCATCCGTAATCAGAAGCTTTGCATCACAGTCTGCACAGGCAAGACAGATTCGCTCTTCAGGATAACGTTTGTCAACAGGCAGAAAAACAGCACCGATTTTGAGCACTGCCAGCTGTAAAATCACAAGCTTATGACTTCGTTCA
>JAZOUN010000142.1:0-22432 GCA_045658165.1 Acutalibacteraceae bacterium | reverse complement strand
GTAATGATGGAAAGGGCTACGCCCTTTAACCCATTATATAGAGCGAAGCGGAACATAAGTCGCTTGCGACTTCCGACATTGCTCATTGCTCACTACTCATTATTCATTTTTGTCGGCTTCATCCCGACAAATTATTGTTTATCTATTTCCTGAATTTCAGAAAAACCGGTAACAGATGTTTCTGAATAAAAGCAATGCCGTAAGCAAGTATGAAATTCAGAAATACATTTTCTGTTCCTATTATTTTTCTTATAATTTCATTTGCGGTGGAGTCTTGTGCGGATTCTACTGCTTTTTTTACATCAATGTCACTTATGATTTTTTTTATGACTGCTTTTTTCTCTTTTGATGAGAGTTTACAGTTGTCTGCAAAAAGGACTGTCATACATGAAACTATATTTTTGAGGAACATGTAATCAGTTGTTCTGCTGTCTGTACAAAGTTTGCGGTAAATGCTGTTGATTTTCCTGCAGGCATCAAATTTCTCAGGTATATAGCCGGAAATAAGGCTTACAGATTTGTCGATATTGTAGTTGTAAAGCACATCGGGAATGGTTTTTACAACGGGATTTCGGCTTAATACATCTGCATTGAAAATTCTGTCTTCACCGTATTTGTAGTTTTCAAAGAGAATGTTGTTGTTTAAAAGAAAATCTTTTTTATAAGCTTTGTTCCACACCTGATTGAGAAGATTGTTTTTGTAATACTCATCAACGGTAAAAGGGGAGTCAAGCGAATAAATCCTGTCTTCTGCTCTGCCCATAAAATTCTGTCTGAAACCGAAAATGAGCATATCTGTGTCCTTGTCAAGATTTTCAGAAACGGCACGGAAAGTTGATTCTTCGAAGGTGTCGTCACTGTCAATAAACATGACAAATTCACCTGCCGCAAGCTTAATTCCTTCATTTCTTGCATTTGCAGGACCGCTGTTTGTTATTCTTTTTGAACTGATACAACTGTAGTGTGTTTTAAGGCTGTCTATCACATCGGGCGTGATGTCTGTTGAACCGTCGTCGATAATGATTATTTCTGTATCCTTAAAATTTTCAGCAACCGAAATTACGGCTGCTGAAAGAGTTGCTTTACAGTTGTATGCAGGAATAATAACGCTCAGGAGCATAATTTTACTTCCTTACTTGTCAAATAATTCGTAAAGACTGTTTTTGATTCTCAGATTGTAATAATCAAGACTGTCAGGCTGCTTTACATGTTTTTTCTGGTTGAGAATAGCTCTTTCAATGTCAAACGTGCCTTTCAGATCGTCATTGTACTTTTCAAGACGCTTTTCAAAAATCAGGTCAAGACCGAGAGCTTTTGCTTCCCATAAAACCATGCCCTGACCTTCGTGGCGTGAAGTCAGAACAAGTGCATCCATCTGAGCCATATAGGGGTAGGGGTTGTCTACTGCATCAAGAATTGTTACAAAGTCTTCAAGATTCTGCTGAGAAATCTGTTCTGTAATTTTCAGTTCTTCTTCACCGGAGCCAAGAATATATAAATGAATATCCTGTCTTTTTTCAACAGCTCTTGCGAAATAGTCCAGCAGAATGTCAATACCTTTCTGGTAAGTGAATCTGCCTACAAAAATAAAGTTTGTAATGTCAGGTTCTACCGAAAATTCTATTTCCTCACGGCTTTTTCTGAAAAGCTGCGGAGTGTTTATGGTGTTTGGAATAACTGTTATTTTTTTATCTCTCAGACCTGTCATTTCTCTGAACGGATCAACAATGCCCTTGGAAACTGCAACAAATTCATCGTAATACTTGAATTTTTTTCTGAATTTTGACCAGAGAATACGGTATTTACGGGAATTTTTGTGCTCGATTTTAACATCGTTGTGAATCCACATAATGCGTTTTTTTGCATTTACGGCAAAGGTGCACAGTGCACATTCATTACTGTAGCTGTTAAAATCAATTGCAAGGTCATATTCTTTATCCGGCAGATTGTATCTGAACATTTTTTTAAGAACGTTGATACTTACAAGTCTGTTCAGATAAAACAGAGGTTTGAGAATGTGAAGATTCACATTCTCAAGTTCTTCAATATCGCAGATCTCAGGTTCGGCAAAAAGAAACAAATCAACTTCGTAGCTGGACAGATCCATGTTTGTGAGCATGTTAAGCAGTGAACGCTGTATTCCGCCTATGCCGAGATCTTTCTGAAAAATTGCTATTTTTTTCATCTTCCTGAATTAATACCGCTTATCTGTTCGTGATTGCCGAAACCTGTTGCCATGTCGAACCACAGAACTCTTGAATCACCGTTTTTGTCGATAAGGTTTATAACTACTTTCTTGTTGTTTTCTGTATAGTTTGCGTCAACGATTGTGAATTCTGATTTTGTATATAATTTTTTAACTGCCGCAATGTCAGCATCAACATATTCTTCCATGTTGTCAGAAACAAAGAGAACGTCACCGCAGATGTGGTTGATAAAACCGAGAAGAATCTTCTGTTCAACAGTAAACTTGAGATTTGAATATCTGAAGAAGAAAACATCGGGATCGTTTGTGAAAACTCTGCCGTTGAGCTGACGGCGGAAGACAGAGTTGTTCATTGCGTTCTGTGCTGAGGGAATTTCGTTGTTTACATGCAGCTTGTTGTAGATTTTGCCTGCATATGAAAGGTCAACGTCGCAGCTGATACGGCATGCATCAACAAGACCGAATGCTGCACCGAGGGGGACACCACAACCGAGAATGAGCTTTTCACCGCAGCATTCACGCAGGAATTCCATAGCTTCGCACATAATTGTACCTCTTGACTTGCCGTTTCTGGGGAACATGCATTCGCTGTAAAGGAAGTCAAGTTTTACAAGGTCATAACCCCAGTCGTTGAGAATAACATCGAAGAAATGTCTTATATATTCTCTTACTTCGGGGTTGTATATGTCAAGTGTGTAAGCACCGCCCCAGCCTACGCAACCGAGAACAGGCTTGCCGTTGTCATCTCTGATAACCCAGTCGGGATGTTCTTTGAATGTTCTTGACTTGATCTGTACGCTGAAAGGTGCAATCCAGATGCCTGCCATGTAACCCTTGTTATGTATGCGGTCTGCAACAGCTTTCATGCCGTCGGGGAACTTTGCGGGGTTGGGATCAAGCCAGTCACCTACGAATGTTTCGTAACCGTCGTCAATCTGGAAAATGTTGCAGTCGTCCTTAAGAATATCCATTGCATCAAGATCACGGTAAATGATATCCTGATCGATTTTCTGGAAATAGTTGTACCATGATGTGTAACCTGAAAGATGATCGATCTTTGGCTTCTTTACACCCATTGCTTCAAAATATTTGTCGAAAACATAATTTTCGTCGCCATTGAAAATAACTATATCGTAAAGAGGGTAGTCGTTTTCAATGATAACACCTTCAACATCCTTTGTGATGCTGAGTTTGTCAGTGTTCATATCAACTTCGTAAATTGTGTAACCCTGCTTCTCTGAAAGAGAACCGAGGAAGAAGAATTCTCTGTTGTTTTTGATGTATGTATAGCAGTGGCTGCGGAATACACCGGGCTTTTCTTCATCTTTACAGAACCATACGTCTGATGATGTGCCTGCAAGTTTGATGAAAGGAGGAAGCTTTGCAACCTTGTTTATGCCTGAATGCACATCTTTCTTTGTGTATTCTCTTGTTGTTGTCCATGACTGGTAACCGTTTGAAAGGAACTTGTCACCATCTTTGAAAGTGTGGTTGAAGTCAAACCAGGCTTTTACAAGCTCTACCTTTGCCTTGGGTTTGAGAGTGAGCTTAACAGCATCTTCAGAAACTGAATATTCAGCATCAAGATATTCAGAAGTTGTGCCTTCAAGAATGATATTCTTGCCATTATATTTGTATTCGCACTTAAAAATAGGATTGTTCAAAAAAAGAAACCTCCCTTTCTGATTGTTTATCATAATTATGCAATAAATTTTATTTCATGTCAAGGATGACACCTGAAACATGAATCAAACTGCATTTACACATGCAGAATGTTTTATTTCTTTGTAAGCAGAATGATGTTTTCTATGTGTTTTGTGTGTGGGAACATGTCAAAAGGTCTGCATGCCTTTACCTTGTAACCGTGTTTTACAAGATGATACACGTCTTTCACCTGTGTTTCAATGTTACATGAGATATATACGATTTTTTTCGGTGAAAGAGCTATTGCCGAATCAAGGAATTCCCTTGAACATCCTGCTCTGGGCGGGTCTGTGAAAAGAACATCAATATGCTCGTTGTCTGCCGCGAGATTGCGCATGAATTCACCTGCATCAAGGGCATAAAAACGGATATTTTCCGTGTTGTTTATTTTTGCATTCACAATTGCGTCTTTTACTGCATCCTTGTTGATTTCAGTGCCGATAACAAGCTTTGCTTTGTCTGCAGCAGCAATCCCGATTGTACCGATTCCGCAGTATGCGTCTATTACAGTTTCTTCACCTGTAAGACCGGCAAGATGAATTGCGCAGTTGTAAAGCTTTTCTGTCTGAACAGGGTTTATCTGATAGAAAGACTTTGGTGAAATCCTGAATCTTTTTCCGCACAGGATATCTTCTATATATCCCTTTCCGTAAAGCACTTTCTGAGCATCGCCCAATACCATGCTTGTGAATTTGTTGTTGATATTCTGAACGATTGTTGTGATTTCGGGATGAATTTCAAGAAGTTTTTCTATAAAATGATTCTTTCCGGGGAAAACGGGTGTTGATGTTACCATAACAACCATAATTTCTCCCGTTGTGAAACCTCGTCTTATGAGAACATGTCTGAGAAAACCTTTTTCAATACGTTCATTGTAGGCTGTAAGTCTGAATTCTTTCAGCAGATTTCTTATTGTTACAATGATTTTATCAGCAGTTTCATCTTCAAGCAGACATGAGTCTATTTTTACAATGTTGTGAGTGCTTGACTGATATACACCTGAAATAATCATGCCGCCTCGTGTTGTGCCGAAAGCCGCACTTACCTTGTTTCTGTAATGATAGGGATTGTCCATACCCTCAATCGGAGCAACACGGCAGTATTTTCCGAAAAGTTTTACAACGGCAGCCTGCTTGAATGCTTTCTGACGGTCATATGTCATATTCTGAAGCTGACATCCGCCGCATTTTCCCGCAACAGGGCACAGCTCTTTTTTACTTTTTTTATCGTTTTTCATTATGCATTTTCCGTTCGCTCTTAAAATTAAATAATCTATGAAGTAATATAACATAATTTTAATAATTTTTCAATTAAAGAATTGAAAAAAATAACGGCATATGATACAATATTTTAAATTGTACATGGAGGTACATTTTATGAAATACACATTGGAGAAGAAAAATTACAGAAATTTTAAAATTTTCAGGGATAATATAACAGAACCCAGAGCATATTTTATCCCTTTTACAAAGCTTGATGATCTCAGAAATACTGATGTCAGAAAAGAAAGATTTGCATCAGATATGGTTACTTGTCTTTCAGGCGAGTGGGATTTTAAGTTCTATCAGCACTGCGCAAAAGTGCCCGATTCAATGGATACATCATACATCAGATTTGATAAGGTAACAGTTCCATCAACATGGCAGAGAACAGGTTATATGGAGCCTGTTTATCTTAACTGTCCTTATGAATTCCAGCTTCCTCCTCCTGCTATACCCGAAGATATGACAGCAGGTATTTACAGAAAGAAGTTTGAAATTGCAGACACTTCAAAGAAGTATATTCTTACATTTCTCGGTGCTGCAAATAATATAGAAGTATACATCAACGGCAGTTATGTGGGCTATTCCGAAGGTTCACACAACACTGCTGAATTTGATATCACAGAAAAACTCACAGAAGGTGCAAATGAACTTGTAGTTCTTATGTACAGATGGTGTACAGGTACATATCTTGAATGTCAGGATATGTTCCGTGAAACAGGTATTTTCAGAGATGTTCTTCTCACAGCTTACGAAGATTCATATATCTATGACTATGCTGTTGCAACCGAAAAGAACGGTGATAAGTATGATATGAACTGCGAAGTTGAAGTTCCTGCTTATACAGAAGGCTGTACCGTAAAGGTTGCTCTTTTCGACGGTGAAAATGAAATTGCTTCACAGGAAAAGAAAGTTTCTCAGAAAATGCAGTTTAAGTTTGAAAGTCTTGATGTAAAGGAATGGAATGCGGAAGTTCCTTATCTTTACACTGTATATGTTACACTTGTGAAAAACGGAGAAGAAGTAATGTCTCTTCGTAACCTTACAGGTTTCAAAACAGTTGAAATCAAAGGTAATGTATTTTATTTCAACGGCAGAAAGATCAAGTTCAAGGGCGTAAATCATCACGATTCACATCCCGTAACCGGTTATGTTATGAATCATGAAGATCTTGAAAAAGACGTAATTCTTATGAAGGAGCTTAATGTAAACTCCGTACGTACATCACATTATCCTCCCGATCCGTTCTTTATCACTCTCTGTGATATCTACGGTCTTTATGTAGTTGATGAAGCAGATATCGAAACTCACGGTGCGTGGGAAGTATGTAATGAAGACGATAACGGCATCAGCCACGATATAAAATGGCAGCATCATTATGTTGACAGAGTTATGAGAATGTACAAACGTGACAGAAGCCATGCTTCAATCACAATGTGGTCTCTCGGTAACGAAGCAGGCGGTTACAAGTGTCAGGATAAGTGTTATGATTATCTCAAGGCACAGGGTACACCTATTCCCGTTCATTATGAAGGTGTATGCAGAACAAAGAGAATCGCTTACGATGTTGTGTCCGAAATGTATCCTCACCATGATGAGGTTGCACAGGTCGGTGAAGGTGTATATAACGGCACTAAGGGCAAACATGCAAATGTAGTGCGCGGCAGCAAGAAGAATGTTATAAAACAGTATGCTGAAAAACCTTATTTCCTTTGTGAATATGTTCATGCTATGGGTGTAGGCCCCGGCGGAATGGAAGAGTACTGGGAAACATTCTACAAGCACGATAATCTTATGGGCGGCTGTATCTGGGAATGGGTTGACCATGCTGTTTACCACACTCCCGATGATCCGAAGTATCCCTATCAGTACACATACGGCGGTGACCATAAAGAAAAGCGTCATGACGGCAACTTCTGTGTTGACGGTCTTATGTATCCTGACAGAACTCCCCACACCGGTGCTCTTCAGATGAAGGAAATCTACCGTCCCGTAAGAATTGTTCACAAAGACGGTAATGTTTTCTCATTTACAAATACAAACAGATTCAGAAATGCATCTTATCTTACAATGAACTGGGTTCTTGAAAGAAACGGTGTAGCATACGATAGCGGTTCTGTTGTTCTTGACATTGAACCTGAAGCAACAGCTGATATTGAACTTTCATATAAAGAGATAAATGCAGATAATGATTTTATAATGAACTTCATCTGCATGGACGGTGAAAAAGAAATTTCAAGAGAACAGATTATTCTCAATGACGTTTCTGTTACTTACGAACTTTATAAAACAGGCAAAATCGGTGTTGAATCAGACGGTCATAAAGTAACTGTAAAGTTTGACGGCGGTGAAGCAGTATTCAATTCTGATAACGGTAATATCGTTTCTTATAAAAAGAACAGGAAAGAGTATCTCAATCAGAAACCTGCAAGCGGAAACAAAGGCTTTATTCCCAATGTGTTCAGAGCACCTCTTGATAACGACAGAGAAATTGCAAACAACTGGTTCAAACTTAAGCTCGATGATGTAACAATTATTCCCGATTCCTTTGATGTCTGCCTTGACGGTAACAATGCATCAGTTATGTCAGTTTACAACATAAAGGGCGGCAAAAAAGAACTGTTCGAGTGTATTGTTTATTACACAATTTCTCCTGCAGGTGAAATGAAAGTAAGAGCTGTACTCAATAAGGTTATTGATGAAAAAATCGAACTTCCCAGATTCGGCATGACAGTTGAACTGCCTGCAGAGTTTACAGAAGTTGAATATTACGGCAGAGGCTCAGCAGAAAATCTTCCCGATTTCACTGCTCAGTCACCTATAGGAATTTACAGATCAACAGTTCATGAAATGCACGAACCTTACATTATGCCTCAGGATAACGGTGAGCATTGTAACGTAAAATGGCTTGATATTTCAGACAGTGACGGTCATTCAATCCGTGTGTATGCAGAGGAACGTTTTGCTTTCAATATTCACGATTACACTCAGGATAATCTCTATAAAGCAAAGCATCAGGAAGATATTGTTTATGTTGATTCTTCCGTTCTTACAATTGACGGTTACGTAAGAGGCACCGGTACCAACAGCTGCGGTCCCGAAACTCTTCCCGAATACAGAATTGATGAAGACAGCATGTTGATTTTTGAGTTTACTGTTGTAACGGAGTGATAATATGTCAGAAATAAAGCTTATTGCAGGTGAAGCCGTCAGCGAACTCAGAAAACAGGTTTTTGTTGACGAACAGGGTTACCCTTTAGATAAACTTTTTGATGATAAAGAAAATACAGCCGATTTTCTTGCCTTCTTTGAAGAGGGCAAGGTGGTCGGCTGTGGCCGTTTTTTTAAAGAGAATGAAACGGATTACCATATAGACAATATTGCATTCGGCAAAGAAATGCGCGGTAAGGGAATGGGTAAAAAACTTGTTCTTTCTCTTGCAGATGAATGCAGAAAAAAAGGTTCAGAAAGAGTTACCGTAAACGCAAGGGCTGATGCGGTGGCTTTTTATGAAAAATGCGGTTTTGCCGTGTGCGGATGTGAATTCACAGATGAAACATTCAGTCGTGTGCCCATGGTGAAATCTTTTGAATTTGACGGTTGCAGTTATGTCTTTACCGAAGTGGGTGTTGAAGCCTTTTATGTAAGAAAGACATTTGAATGCAGCGATGTGGCATCTGCTAAAGTCAGAATAAATGCAATGGGTTTTGTTGAACCTTATTTCAACGGTCAGAAACTTACCGATGAAATGTTTATTCCGGCATGGACAAACTATGAAAAACGCGATTTGTCCCGTGTGTCATTTCCCATTTTTGATACAATGACACAGCGCAGATATTATCTTGAATATGATATCACCGATAAACTCGGTAATAAAAATGCACTTGTTCTGCATGTGGGTAACGGTTGGTACTGCCAGACGGAAAATCATGCAGAGTATATGCCCAAATGGGGCGATCCCAAAGTTATTTTTAAGATTATACTTACAATGAAAGACGGTTCTGTCAGGGAAATCAATTCAGACAGTACAGCACTTTACAGAACAAGTTTCATCAGCCGTACCAATATTTATCTTAACGAAACTATGGACGGCAGAAGTTATGATGAAAGTCTTCTTTTTGCAGATTATGATGATTCATCATGGCTTAATGTAAGGGAGACAGAAGCCGGTCCCTGCGTTATGGTAAAACAGTTTTTCAGCGGTGATAAATTTGATTACAGCATAACTCCCAAACTGATTGCCGATGATGAAAAGGGCAGACTTTACGACCTTTGTGCAGATGAATCGGGACTCTGGGTTATTCGTTTTGATGATGATGCAAAGCCCGGTGATGAGGCAATAGTTGTATTTTCCGAAATCGTTGATGAAAACGGTGATTTCCGTCTTCGTCATACCGGCGGTGAATGGAGAAAACAGTGCGACAGATATATATGCGGTGAAACAAAAAAGGAATTCAGCCCTGTGTTTACCTGGAGAGCAGGTAGGTATATAAGAGTTACCGGTAAGGCAAGTCTTGTGAGATTTGATGTTGTTTATTCTCCTGTTCCCGTAACGGCAGAACTTGAGACTTCAAATGAAAATCTCCGATGGTTCTTTGACGCATATTGCAACACTCAGAATTGCAATATTCACGGTATGGTTCCCTCGGATTGTCCTCACCGTGAAAGACTCGGTTATACAGGCGACGGTCAGCTTTGTTCTGCAGCCGCAATGACTATCTTTGACAGTGAAAAAATGTATCTCAAGTGGATGGATGACGTTGCAGACTGCCAGGATATATATAATGGGCATGTTCAGCATACAGCACCATTCTACGGCGGTGGCGGCGGTCCCGGAGGCTGGGGCGGTGCAATTGCTATTGTGCCCTGGAATTTCTACAAGAAGTTCGGCAATAAGGACGTTCTTGCAAAATATTATCTCAGAATGAAGAAATATCTTGATTATATGCAGTCAAGATGTGAAAATAATATAGTAATGAGAGAAGAAAAGGGCGGTTGGTGTCTCGGTGACTGGTGTGCCCCCGATAATATCAATCTTATTCCCGAACCTTTTGTAAACACATATTTCTATATCAAGTGTTGTATGATTACAAAGAATTCTGCAGAAATTCTCGGCTTTACAGCAGATATCCCTGCACTTGAAGAAAGAATAAAAGTTCTTTCAGATGCTCTTTATCGTGAGTATTTTGACGAAGCTACAGGTTCATTCTGCGGCGGTGTTCAGGGTTGTGACGCATATGCCGTTGATATCGGTCTTGGTAATGAAAGAACACTTCAGAATATTGTAAAACAGTATTCTGCAACAGGCAGTTACGATACAGGTATTTTCGGTACCGATATTCTTACAAGAGTATTGTTTGAAAACGGATTCGGTGATCTTGCATTCCGTCTTATGACTTCTGACGGTGAAATTTCATTTGCAAATATGAAACGTACCGGCACAAATACTCTCTGGGAAAACTGGGACGGCTGTGATTCACTTTCACACCCCATGTTCGGTGCTGTAAGCGAATATATTTTTAATTACATTCTCGGTATCAGACAGACTGAAGATTCAGCAGGTTATGAAAAAGTTGAAATTGCTCCTGCATATATTCCCGGATGCGGAGATATCTCCGGAAGCATACTTACAAAGAACGGAAGAATTTCTGTTGCTGTCAGATATGTAAACGGAGAACAGATTGTAGATTTTACAATGCCTGAAACAATCAGCAGGGTGTTGTGATTCAGATTTGAGGTTAGTATATGGCGAAAAAAATGAAAGATTATAAGATTTTCGGTTGTCCCTATTGTGCCTGTGAATATTATGATGAAACAGCAAAAAAAGGAAAGCGTGTCGGCAATCCTTTGGTGTTCTGTCCCAATTGCTCAAGGGAAACATTCAGAGAATCTGTTTTTGAAGCCGCATTGATCAGCGAAAAAAAATTCTTCGATATACGATTTGCGTCATTGTACGCTAAATTGCGCATAGCCTTAATACTTTTGTACGCTGTATTCTTTGTTCTGATTCTGCTTACAAAGGATATGATGCTTGCCGTGTGTTTTGTTGCGGCGGCTATCATGGTTTATATTCTTTACGAAGCTGTCAGAATTGCACACAGACATATTTTTGTAAGATCAGATGAGTATAATGATGAAATTACTCAATCACTCAGCCGTATGGCAGATGAAAAGTATGCTGCAGCTATAATCAAAGCTCAGGGGCTTGACGAAGACAGTGTTTATTATTATGAGCTTTACAAAGAGGAGGACGACTGATGAAAAAATCAATTTACAGTTTTCTGCTCATTCTTGTTCTGATTGTTGCAATGCTTCCGTTGTCAGCGGGTGCAGCATCTTCAGAAATTATCGACAATGCAGAAATTGACGCAGTGATAAATACAGACGGAACTGTTGATGTTACTGAAAAATGGACTGTTTCATATATCAATTCTGCAGACAGTTTTTTCAGAAAATTTGATATTTACAGTTCAGACAGTGCACTTACACTTCTTCAGAAATATGATGAAATAAAAGATGTAAGCGTAAAAATTGACGGAAATACTGCTCCTGAATCGCCTGACGGTGTCAATACATATTCATTTATGAAATCGGCTGACGGTAAAAGTTATGATGTTGTAATTAACTGTCCTTCTGCCCAGATAACAAGGGAATATGAAGTTTCATACACCATTTGCGGTGCGGTGAAGAAAAACAGCGGTGATGCTGATTTTTCATTCATGTTTATAGGTAAAACATTCCCCTATACAAGTAACAATGTCACAGTTACCGTTCATGTGCCCGAGGGTACAGATACAGATCGTATAGGCGTGCCCGGTGATTCTGATGCGGAAATTGACGGAAATACAGTAAAATTCACAGCAAAGCGTGTTTACGATACATTTGCAATTGATGCTTATTTTGAGGATTCTGCTTTCGAACCGGGAGCATTGGCTTCCTACTCATCAATGGCAGAGTCAATGAAAAAAGCAAAGGATGCAGTTGTTGAAGTTCTTCCGTACATTGCAGCAGTACTTTTTGTTATCGCTGTAATTCTGTTTGTTCTTCTGCCTGACAGACTTGTCAGATTCTCAGCAGAAAAGAGAGCGCTCAAACGCATTGCTGCAAATGAACAGACCGATTGTCTTCCCGGTGATATATCTGCTTGTCAGGCGTATAAAATCCTTATGCCTGCATCAAGAGTGAAACCAAAATCAACATCAAAAAAAGTTCCTGCTTTGTTTGCAATGGCTGTTCTTGAGTGTGTTGAAAAAGGTTATATTGTTGCTGAAAATGATAAGCTTATTGTGGGTACTCCCGATAATGAATCCGCATATATTCTCAGTGTAATCAATTTCCTTAAGACATTTTGTGAAAAGTCAGGTAACAGATATGTTATCGATAAAACTTTTGCAGAAAAAGTTGCTGCCGAATGCTCAATGCGTTACGATGTAATGGCAAATTATCTGGCTTCGTTCTACAGTCTTATTCCCGGTGCTGACAAAAAGATTTTCAGTAAAAAAGCAGGTAGTGCAGTGTATGAAGATATTTATATGCTGAAGATTGCTGCAACAGAAATGAAGCAAAAGCCCTCTTTTGCCGAATGTCTTACAAATGTTTCAGACGGTGCAAAAACAGGCGGACTTTCCGTTTTTGCTATGCTTCTTGCTTCACAGTCCGATAAGATTTTTGCCGCATCAGGTAATAATGACGAAACTGCACTTTGTGATGCGCTTTCGGCTATGTTCAATGTTTATGTGAAATTAAAATAACAGTGTTTTAGGTATTGAAATGGAAAATAAATTAATTGAATGTGTGCCGAATATAAGTGAGGGCAGACGTCCTGAGGTTGTTGCGGAATGTGTAAATGCAGTGGCTTCGGTTGAGGGTGTCAGAGTTCTTCATTTTACATCAGATTATGACCATAACAGAAGTGTTATAACATTTGCAGGTGAGCCTGACAGTGTAGTTGAGGCGGCTGTAAGACTTTGCAAAAAGGCTGCACAGCTTATTGATCTTACAGTTCATACAGGAGAGCATCCCAGAATGGGAGCCGTGGATGTATGCCCGTTTATTGCCGTTAAAAACGTTACAACAGATGAGATTGTTGAAATTGCAAAAACTGCAGGAAAACGCATTTTTGAAGAAGCAGGTGTTCCCGTTTATCTTTATGAAAAGGCGGCAACAGCACCCCACAGAACAAATCTTGCAGATGTAAGAAAAGGTCAGTTTGAAGGTTTGCCCGAAAAAACTGCACTTAAGGAGTGGCAGCCCGATTTCGGAACAGGTTATCATCCCACAGCAGGTATAACTATTGTCGGTGCAAGAGAGTTTCTCATTGCATTCAATATTGAGCTTGATACCGATGATGTGGAAATCGCAAAAAAGATTGCAAAGACAATACGTTTTTCGTCAGGCGGATATCCTTGTGTAAAGGCGTTGGGGCTTATGCTGCATGAAACAAATACAGCTCAGGTGTCAATAAACTTTACCGATTACAGAACAACATCTCTTTATACTGTTGTTGATAAAGTCCGTGAAGAGGCTGAAAAATACGGTACAACTGTAAAATGTACAGAGCTTATCGGCTTGTCACCAATGAAAGCACTCATCGACTGTGCTGAGCACTATCTTAAAATAAGAGATTTTGATTATAATAATCAGGTCTTTGAAAATCATTTTTTATAAAAAAATAATCGGAAGTCAGCTGACTTCCGATTTTATTTTATATTTTGAGTAATACGTCTTTTTCGCCGTCTTCGTTAATCATCTGAAGTTCTTCAATACCGAATTTCTTCATGATTTTTGTCCAGCGGAGTACCATGTCTGTATCGTGATTTACAGGCACCCAACCTGCTCTGAGATAGCTCTTGCAAGCAGGGATTCTGTGGTCGTCTGTTGTGAGAGTTGCTCTTTCAACACCGTTGTCGTAGAAATGCTTTTCTGCGATTGCACAGAGTATTGTGCCAAGTCCCTTGCCTCTTTCTGTGTCTGCAACAGAAACCATGTGAACAAGTCCGAGACCTGTTGTGGGGTATTTTTTTACAGCTGTGATTGTTGCAACGGGAACATCCTTTTCGTTGCAGATGAAGAACATGTCTTCATAAACATCGATATTTTCCATGCAATTGATGAAAGACTGTTTGTCTGCATCGTAGCTCATAAGACCGTTGTTACAGATTCTTATCCAATGGGGAATATCCTCTTCACCCTGATACTTTCTTATGCTGTATCCTTCGGGAAGTGCAGGGATTTCTTTGTTTTTGGGGAAAACATTGAGTTTGAGCTGTTTGCCCTGCGCCTGTGCACGGGGTTTCCATGTTCTCTGGTGCTCTTCATAAATTTCAGCAGGAATTTCGGGATTTCCCTTTGAGTATGAGGGGATAAGCATATCGCCTGCAACCTTGGGGTCAGTACAAGCTGTATCATTTCTGAAAGCTTCTCTTTCATCCTTGTTTCTGAAGTTGGGGATTGCAACGGGCATGCCGCCGTTAAGGATTGAACGGTAACCTAAAAGACCGGGCAGGAACATATCAAGAGCTTCATAAACATCAATGTAGTCAGCATCGGGATTGCCTTTGATAGCTTCGATTGCGTGATACATTGTATAGAAGTCTGAATTGCCGTGGCCGAATTCCTTTGCTATTTCATCAAATTCACCCTGGGGTTCATAACATCTTACAGAGAAGTTGTCGGGATTGTTGAGGTAAAGTGTACCGAAATCCCCCTTTTTAGCATCTTCTCGTGCACTTTCCATTCTTCCGTCTGCACCATAAACAGAGTACCAGATAGAATTCTTTGAACAGCCGACACCGTGCAGACTCTTAATGATAGCACCGTTTTCGAGAGTAATCATTTCAACAGCTGCATTACCTGCCTTTGCGCCCATTCTTGCCATTCTTGCGTTGAAAGGCATTTCAAAACCTGTAACAGAAACGGGACGAAGACCTGTGATGTGGATAAGGGGACCGATTGAATGTGTGCAGTAGAATGTTGCATACATATTGTTTCTCCAGTGGCTTTCGTCACCGAATGTAATCATATCCCATATGCTTTCGCAGTTGTGCATATATTCGCCTTCACCGTATTCGAATTCGCCTACAGCACCCTGTTTGTAGAGTTTTTTCATTTCGTATGTAGCAGGCATGTAGCAGTAGTTTTCTGCATAAGCATAAATCTTGCCTGATTTTTCAACTGCTTCGCAAAGTTCAACTGCTTCTTTCATTGTCTGGCAGGGAAGCACTTCACTGATAACATTGAGTCCTTTTTCAAGACACTTTATTGCAAAAGGAGCATGCTCTGTTGCGTAGTTTGCAAGTACAACAGCATCCATGTCATGATTGAGGAATTCATCAAATGATGTGTAATATGTGATTGAATCGTCATTGAGTTTATTTTTGATTCTTTCTATGTGAAATTCAGAGTAGTCACAGATTGCAACAAGCTTGGCATTTTCAGCCTTGTTTGCATACTGAATCATAGACTGACCTCTTCCGGCACCGAGAACACCGACTTTAATAATATTGCTCATAATTAAAATGTCCTTTCATTCAGATATGTTTTATAATACCATCCGTGTAATAAAAGTTCAACCTATTTTTAAGAAAAATAAAAATTTTATTATAATAATATTTTTTTTACTGCGAATTAAGAAATATATGCCTGCACAGGTGATAAATTCTTGTTTTTATGTTGAATTTTTCTTCACTATGTGATAGAATTATAAAGATTAATCATGTGAGGTAATTTTTATGAGTACAGAAAATTACAGAGGTTCAGTAGCCATTGTTCTCGGTATGACCGACACTGATGAAAAAATTCCTGCCGCATCAGGCAGAATTTCAACTCAGGAAGGCAATGCAACCGAAATTTTTGAAAAATCTCAGGATAAAGTCAAGAATGCAAATCTTATTGCTAAGGTTACACGTTCAGGTCATAATTCAACAATTGAGCATACTGTTTTCAATATCGCATTTCAGGATGTTTCAGTTTTTGTTGAGCAGTTTCTTATCGAATTCAGACTTGCATCTTTCACAGTCAAGTCAAGAAGATACGTTGACTTCCGTAAATGCGGTTTCTACGTGCCTTTCCTCGGTAAGAAAGAGCTTGAAGACAGATTCTCCGAAACAATGGAATATCTCTTCAATGAATATACAGCATTTGTTGATGCAGGTGTACCAAAGGAAGATGCAAGATTTCTTCTTCCTTACTGTTTAAGAAGTAATTTCTATTGTTCTGTCAATGCGAGAGAACTTCTTCATATGCTCCGTTCAATGCTTTTCGGCAGAGGCAGTGAATTCAAGGAACTTTACGACCTGGGTATGCAGATTTTTGAACAGATAGAAAAACTTACTCCCGGTATCGTAACTGATTTTTATAAGAGAAGACCGGAAAAGAGCGATAAAATAGCTCTCGGATATATGTTCAATAATTATGAAGAGAATAAAGAGTCTGCAGAAACCGTAGAACTTCTTTCAGCTCCTCACGATGCAGAAAAGTGTGTTGCCCGTTCAGCTCTTATCTGGACAAGACAGTATACTCCCGATGCAGTTGAAAAAATTATTGCTGACGAAGGCAATGTGAATAAAATTATTGATTGCGTTCTTGATTCTTCACGTCCCAGACCGCTTGAAACAATAAGTTACACATTCCGTATCAACGGTGTGTCACTTTCATCTATAACACATTTTGCGCGTCACAGAATGCATTCACTTATGGTGCCTTCTCTCACACTTACAGACAGAACAAAATACATAATTCCCGAAACAGTAAAAAATGCAGGTCTTCTTGACAGATACAATGCAGCTTTTGCAAAAATGAAAGAGCTTTATGATTATCTCAGAGCTGAGGGCTGCAGTGAAGAACAGGCTGTTTACTGTCAGCTCAGCGGTAACACTCTTGATATAATTTCCTGTATGAACGGCAGAGAGCTTCTGCTCTTTATGAGACTTCGTACATGCACAAGAGCACAGTGGGAAATAAGAGATTTTGCAATTGAAATGCTTAAAAAACTCAGAGACGTTTCACCTGCAATTTTTAACAAATACGGCCCCGGATGTTATGTTTCTTCTTGTCCCGAAGGAGCAATGTCCTGTGGAAGAGCCGCAGAGATTAAAGAATATTTCAAGAATCTTTGATATTATTGAAAGGAAAATCGATATGAAAGAAAGCGTAAAACAGGAAAATGCAAAAATGCTTTTCAAGGCGGTTCTCACTCTTAAAAATGAAGAAGAATGCGAGGGCTTTTTCAAAGACCTTTGTACAGATACTGAAATCTATTCAATGGCTCAGAGATTCATGGTTGCAAAGATGGTTGCATCAGGCAAAAAGTATGATGAAATCGAAGAGGCAACAGGTGCTTCACCTGCAACAATCAGCCGTGTAAAGAGATATATGGAAAACTATAAGCAGTACGATATTTTCACAAGGCTGGGCGAATAATGAGTTATTCATCATTGGCGCAGGTATACGATGCTCTTACCGAAAATGTTGAATACGCAAAAAGAGCAGAGTACATTCAGTCACTTCTTATAAAACACGGTGCATCAGGCGGAATTCTACTTGATCTTGCCTGCGGTACGGGTATGCTTTCAAAGGAACTTGCTGCATACGGGTATGATATGATTCTTGTTGATTTATCTCCCGAAATGCTCAGTCATGCAAGGGAGAGACTGCCCGAAGCACTGATTCTTTGTCAGAGTATGACTGAACTTGATCTGTACGGCACAATAAATCATGCAGTGTGTTCTCTTGACAGTGTAAATCATCTGCTGAAACCCTGCGATGTGAAAGCCGCATTTTCGTCAGTTTCTCTTTTTATGGAAAAAGGCGGAGTTTTTGTCTTTGATGTCAATACTGTGTATAAGCATGAATGTGTGCTCGGCAATAACAGTTTTGTTTCAGAAAAAGACGATATTTTCTGCGTATGGCAGAATTCATATAAGCGCAAAAGCAGAATAACAGATATAAATATTGATATATTCGTCAGGGAAGATGAAAATTATCTGCGTATGCGTGAAAGTTTTTCCGAAAGGGCATACTCCCTTGAGGATATTTCAAAATGGCTCGGTGAAACGGGCTTTGATGTGGTCGGTATGTATGATGATATGACCGAAAACGAACCGACTGAAAAAAGCGAAAGAGTATATTTCGCAGCAATAAAGAGGTAATTTTAATGGGTAAGCTTGTAAGATGCATCTCAGAAGACGGTACACTGCTTATAATGGCTTGTGATACCACAGATATGGTTCAGGACGCATATGAAATACACGGTACATCTAAAGTGTGTACAGCGGCACT
This sequence comes from Acutalibacteraceae bacterium, assembly GCA_045658165.1. GTDB lineage: Bacteria > Bacillota > Clostridia > Oscillospirales > Acutalibacteraceae > UBA1081. The sequence continues at coordinate 3,982 of JAZOUN010000142.1, read as the reverse complement.
CGGCAGACTTCTCACAGCCGGTGCAATGATGGGCAGTATGCTCAAGGGTAAGAATGATACTCTTACTCTTAAAATCAACGGTGGCGGTCCTGCAGGTTCTGTTCTTGCCGTTGCAGACAGTAACTGTCATGTAAAAGGTTATGTTGTGGACGGCAATGTTGAACTGCCTCTCAACAGCAAAGGTAAACTTGATGTAGGCGGAGCGGTCGGCAAAAACGGTTTTGTAACAGTCATCAAGGATTTAGGTCTTAAAGAACCTTTTGTGGGACAGGTTCCCATTGTTTCAGGTGAAATTGCAGAGGATATCACCGCTTATTATGCAGCGAGTGAACAGACACCGTCAGTATGCGGTCTCGGTGTTCTTGTGGCTCAGGATAAATCAGTCATCACTGCAGGCGGATTTCTTATTCAGCTTCTGCCCACAGCAGATGACACAATAATTGATCTTGTTGAAAAAGATATTCAGGGTATAGATTCCGTTACAAAGATGCTCGTTGACGGTCTTACCCCCACAGAAATATGCAAAAAAGTTCTTCCGTCTTTCAATATTCAGGAACTTGATGTTATGTATCCCGTTTATCAGTGCGACTGCTCAGTTGAAAGAGTTCAGACAGCACTTATCTCGGCAGGCAGGGAAGAACTTCTTGATATGGCAAATGATCCCGTAACAGAAGTAAAATGTCAGTTCTGTAACAAGGCTTACAGATTTACGGGTAAGGATATTCTTAAACTCATAGAAGATTCACAGGGAGAAATTTAATGAACAGCAAAATGTTATGCTCAAAATGCGGTCAGAGACCTGCTGTTGTGTTCATTTCCAAAATTCAGGGAGAAGATTCAACACAGGAAGGTCTTTGCCTTAAATGTGCAATGGATATGAATATAGGTCCCATAAAACAGTTTATGGAAAAAATGGGAATCACCGAAGAAGAAGTAGAAGCAGTAAGCGAACAGCTCGGTGACGCAATGGACGCAATGGGTGATATGGACGGCTTTGAATTCGGCGGTGCCGGAACATTTCCCTTTATGCAGGGACTTATGAACGGTATGGGCGGTATGCCGGGAATGGGTAATAATGACCAACCCGCAACTCCCGAGAAGGATAATGCCGTTCAGGATAACGGTGCAAAGAAAAAGCGTTTCGGCAAAGACAAGAAACAGGCACCCAACAATGAAAAACAGCGTAAGTTCCTCGGTCTTTACTGTACAGACCTTACAAAGAAGGCAAGAGAAGGTAAAATCGACTCAATCATCGGCAGAGACGATGAAATATACAGAGTAACACAGATTCTTTGCAGACGAACAAAGAACAACCCTTGCCTTATCGGTGAACCCGGTGTAGGTAAAACTGCTATTGCAGAAGGGCTTGCTCTCAAGATTGCAGCAGGTGCGGTTCCTGCAAAACTTCAGGACAAAGAACTTCATCTTCTTGATCTTACTGCTCTTGTTGCAGGTACACAGTTCAGAGGTCAGTTTGAAAGCCGTATAAAAGGTCTTGTTGACGAAGTAAAAGCAGAGGGCAACATTATCCTTTTCATTGACGAGGTTCACAATCTTGTGGGCACAGGCGATGCCGAAGGTTCAATGAATGCCGCAAATATTCTTAAACCTGCTCTTTCACGTGGTGAAATTCAGGTTATTGGTGCAACAACATTCACAGAATACAGAAAATATATCGAAAAAGATTCTGCTCTTGAAAGACGTTTCCAGCCCGTCAAGGTTGAAGAACCCTCAATTGATGATGCTTTTAAGATGCTTCAGGGTATCAAGGGTTACTATGAGATGTATCACAGAGTCAGAATTTCAGACAGACTTCTTTATCTTACAGTAACTCTTTCCGAAAGATACATCAACGACAGATTCCTGCCAGACAAGGCAATTGACCTGCTTGATGAAGCATGTACATGTGCAAATCTCAGAAACAAGTCAATCAGTGATTGTGAAATTGCAGAGAAGAAACTTGCATCTCTCAAAGCTGATGAAGAAGCTGCAATGCAGACTCAGGACGGTGAAGAACCCGACTACGAGGCACTTGCAGTTATCCGTTCAGAGATTGCAACACTTGAAAATACATTGCCTGCTCTTCGTGAAAAAGCAGCAGATAACGATGTTACGGAAGATGATATAGCTAAGGTTATAAATCTTTGGACAGGTATTCCCGTAAGAAAAATCATCGATTCCGATCTTGATAAGCTTGCAGATATGGAAACACACCTCAAGGCAAGAGTTATCGGTCAGGATGAAGCAGTTGAGGCAGTCTGTGCCGCAATCAGAAGAAATAAGATTCAGATAAATCCGCAGAAGAGACCTGCATCTTTCATTTTTGTAGGTCCCACAGGCGTAGGTAAAACAGAGCTTGTAAAACAGCTTGCAAACGAGCTTTTTGACACTCCCGAAACTCTTATAAGACTTGATATGTCCGAGTTTATGGAGAAACATTCAGTCTCAAGAATCATCGGTTCACCTCCTGGATATGTGGGTTACGATGAAGCCGGTCAGCTTACAGAAAAAGTAAGAAGAAAACCCTATTCGGTAATTCTTTTTGACGAAATCGAAAAGGCTCATCCCGATGTAATGAACATTCTTCTTCAGATTCTTGATGAAGGTAAAACAAGTGATGCGCAGGGCAGAACAGTTGATTTCTCTAACACAGTTATCATCATGACATCAAATGCAGGTTCACAGAACAGAGAAAGTGCAATGGGCTTCGGTAAGAGCGATAACGATGTTTCAAAGGATAAGGCAATGAAAGGACTTCGTGAATTCCTTCGTCCCGAATTCATCGGCAGAGTTGATGAAGTTATAATTTTCAACAAGCTTGACAGCGCATCTTACACGAAGATTGCTTCACTTCTTATTTCAGACCTTGTTCCCGGTCTGCGTGATAAGGGCATTACGCTCAATATTGCAGAAAATGTTCCTGCTGTTGTGGCAGAAATGGCTGTAGGCGGTGAAAGAGGCGCAAGAGATATCAGAATCGCAATCAGAAAACATATTGAAGATGCGATTGCTAATATCATCATCGCAAACAGAAATATGAGTATTGACGCAATCAATGTTACTGCAGAAGATAATAAAATAATCTGCGAAAAGGCTTAAATACAACAAAAAGCACCGATTGAATCGGTGCTTTCTTTTTACTTTTTATTTCTTTTCAATTTCAAAAAGGTCAGAAGTTGCTGCATAATTCTGCTCTTTTATCTCTTTTAATCTTTTTCTTGTTTCCTTTTGTTTCTGTTTATATTTTTTGTAAACAACAGACATATAAATCAGCACTGCAATAATTGCAACACCTGCAATGATGAGGAACACAGGGGAAAGGAAAATATTTTTTGCAAGATAGCCTATAAACATGATTCCGCTGCGTTTTACACTGTTGCCTGCTACAAGATTGACTGACGCGATAACGCTGTCTGCATATTTTATCTTGACTGTGCCGAGCACCTGGCCTTTTGCAACGGGAGCCTTTACATTTTCCTGAGCTTCATAAATATACTCAAGACTCGATTCATCCACCGAACTCAGAAGCAATGCCTGAATCTGCTTTTCCGGAACAAGACGTATATGGTCTGTTTCTGCAGATAATGCAACGGGAATTGATGTCATAACATCAGTAGGCTCTGCAACAGTTGTCATTTTGAGTTTTGAAAAAGCCCATCGGAGCATTCTTCTTGCTTCAAAAAGAGCAGTATTGTCAGGGTAACCGCATTTATCTATGCATTCATTGGGGCAACCGAGTACAATGCCGATGTATGAATAGGCATCTTTTGTGGCTATTATGGAAGCACAGCGTTTTGCCTGGGTAGTCATACCGCATTTGAACCCTTGTGCATATTCATAATAGTAACGAGTGCCGTTTTCTATCATGTCAAACCAGTTGTTAAGTTTTCTTTCTTCATGCATGTTTGTTGCGGGAACAGTATAATTCACAACCATAGCCATATCGGCAAGAACGGAATTTTCAACAGCCTTTTTTGTAATA
>JAZOUN010000141.1:0-16047 GCA_045658165.1 Acutalibacteraceae bacterium | reverse complement strand
TTTCAGCAGCAGACGCAAACGTTGGTAAACTTATTGCAGAAGCAATGGAAAAGGTTACTGCAGATGGTGTTATTACAGTTGAAGAAAGCAAAACTGCAGAAACAAGCTGCGATGTAGTTGAGGGTATGCAATTTGACCGTGGTTACATCTCACCTTATATGGTAACTGATACAGATAAAATGGAAGCAGTTATTGACGATGCTTTCATTCTTATCACAGATAAGAAGATTTCAAACATTCAGGAAGTTCTTCCTCTCCTTGAACAGCTTGTTCAGGCAGGAAAGAAGCTTGTTATCGTTGCAGAAGATGTTGAGGGCGAAGCTCTTTCAACAATCCTTGTAAACAAACTCCGTGGTACATTCACATGTATCGCTGTCAAGGCTCCCGGATTCGGTGACAGAAGAAAAGAAATGCTCAAGGATATTGCTATCCTTACAGGCGGTGAAGTTATCACTTCTGACCTCGGTCTTGAGCTTAAGGATACTCAGCTTACACAGCTTGGTCGTGCAAAGCAGGTTAAAATTACAAAGGAAAACACAATCATCGTTGACGGTGCAGGTGATGTAGCAGAAATCAAGGGCAGAATCGGTCAGATCAAGTCTCAGATTGCTGAAACAACATCAGATTTCGACCGTGAAAAGCTTCAGGAAAGACTTGCAAAGCTTTCAGGCGGTGTTGCAGTTATCCACGTCGGTGCTGCTACAGAAATCGAAATGAAAGAACAGAAGCTCCGTATCGAAGACGCTCTTGCAGCTACAAAGGCAGCTGTTGAAGAAGGTTACGTTGCAGGCGGCGGTATCGCTCTTCTCAACGCAGCTCCCGCAGTCAAGGCTCTTCTTGATGAAACAACAGGCGACGAAAAGACAGGTGTAGCAATTGTTCTCAAGGGACTTGAAGCTCCCATCAGACAGATTGCAGCTAATGCAGGTCTTGAAGGCTCAGTTATCATCGACGGCATTCTCCGCAGCGGCAAAACAGGTTACGGCTTCAACTTCGCTACAGAAGATTACACAGATATGGCTGAAGCAGGCATCCTTGACCCCACAAAGGTTACAAGAAGTGCTCTTCAGAACGCATCAAGCGTTGCAGCAATGGTTCTTACAACAGAATCACTCGTTGCTGACAAGCCCGATCCCGCAGCAGATGCAGCTCAGGCAGCAGCAATGGCAGCAGCAGCTCAGGGCGGCGGAATGTATTAATTCAATGTACAATTTATAATGTACAATTTATAATTAATTGCATAAAATTAACGCAGACACGACCAAAAAAGTGGTGCCTGCGTTTTTCATATTATTTCAAATAATTCGCTTATTTCCACATTCAGCACTTTTGCAATACCGTAAAGCTCGATATCAGTAACTGTTCTGGATTTATCTTCAATTCGGGAGACAGAACCTCTGCAAACATAAATTGCCATAAGCTCCAGTTTGTCAGCCAATTCCTGTTGGCTCATCTTTCGTAGTTTTCTGAATTTTTTTACGTTACCGCCAACCATATTCATTTGTTTACCGTCAATAATACGTGCCATATAATCAGTCTTTCATATGTTATTTTTGTCTTGACACAAGACAATTGATATGGTAGACTTATTTCGTATAAAAAATGTCCTATCATAAGACAGAATTAAAATTAATGGAGGGAAATTTTATGAAAAAGAAAATTTTAAGTATCACGCTTGCACTTGTAATGGTGCTTGCAATTGCTCCCGTGTCAGTTTTTGCAGAGGATGATATTTTAAATTATCTTACTTATGAAATCACAGACGGTGAAGTTACAATTACAGGGTGCGACAAATCAATCAGTGGTGATATTGTAATTCCCGATACAATTGAGGGCTATCCTGTTGTAGCTCTTGGTTGGCAGTCATTTATGCATTGTTCAAACATTACAAGTGTAATTATACCAGATAGTGTAATAACTATGGACAATTCAGTATTTGAATCATGTACTTTACTTGAAAGTATCAAATTGTCAGAATATTTAACAGATATCAGTTATTGTTCATTCAATAACTGCGACAGCCTTACTACTATTACTATCCCCGCTAATGTAGAAGAAATACGTCAATGGGCATTTGCAGGCTGTGATAATCTGGAAACGGTAATTATGAATGGCGGTGTGATAATTCAGGAAGGTGCATTTTTGGCTTGTGAAAAACTTACAAAGGTTACAATAGCAGACAGTGTAACAGAAATTTACCCATATGCATTTGCAAACTGCAATAGTCTTAAACAAGTAATTATTCCAAAAAATGTAACAAAAATATATACCAAGGCTTTTTGTTCCAGTTATGATGGAATGTATACTGTAGAAGAATTTATAATCTATGGCTATACCGGTACTGCTGCTGAAACATATGCAAATAAAAACGGAATTACATTTGTTGCAATTGAAGAATCAATACCTGAACTTGTAATAAAAGATAACAGCAACATCACAATAACAGACACAATTGTAAATCTCACTCCCCAAATGACGGTTGCTGATATAGTAAAGAGTGTTGAAAACGAGAATGTTCAGATTCTCAACAAAGACGGTGAAGTAATTACTGCTGATGCTCTTGTCGGTACCGGCAGTAAGGTTCAGGTGCTTGATAAAGACGGCAACGTTCTTTCAGAATATGATGTAGTAATAAAAGCTGATGTTAACGGAGATGCAACAATTACTGCCGCTGACGCAAGACTTACACTCCGAGCATCCGCAAGTCTTGACAAAATTGAGGGTGTGTATAAACTTGCTGCAAATTACAACGGTGACAGTGACATTACCGCTGCTGATGCAAGAATGATTCTTCGCAAATCTGCCGGTCTTGAATAAACCGGTTACGCAGACACTTTTGTGTCTGCGTTTTTGATTTTGCTATTGCAACAACAATATGTTTTTGATACAATAAAGACATAATATTAAGGGAGGAATTCCTGTGGCAAAAATAAAAAAGACTGCCATTGACTGGCAGACCTCACCTGTTGAAAGAAATTCATATCTTGTATATTTCACAGGTCAGAATATTTTCTATTTCCTTGTTGCAAGTTATCTTACAACTTACCTTATGATGACAGGTATCGATATGGCAAAAGCCGGTGTCGTTGTGCTTGCTGTCAAGGTGTGGGATGCTGTAAATGATGCGCTCTTCGGTGCAATTTTTGACAAAATCAAATTCAGAAGCGGTCAGAAGTGTCTGCCCTGGGTAAGAATATCAACATTTCTTATTCCCCTGGCGTCAATTCTTCTTTTTGCAATCCCCCAGGCGGCAGAAGAAAATATAAAGCTTCTCTGGTTTGCGGTTGCCTATATTTTCTGGGATACAGCATACACAATCTGTGATGTGCCCATTTACACAATGGTTACCACAATAACATCCAATCTTGACGAGAGAAATACTCTCATGTCAAGAAGACAGATTTTAAGCGGTATTGGTATTGCCCTTATCACAGGTATATTCACCATTCTCCCCAGTGAAAAAGTAGGTCTGAGCTACACCTGGACTGTTGTAATTGCGTCTGTAATCGGTGCGGCAGTTATGATACCCATAGGTCTTACCGGCAAAGAGAGAAACTATGTAAGAAGCGAAAGCGAAGAGAATTTCTCACTCATTGAGATGTTCAGATACCTTATAAAGAACAAATATCTGCTTGTTTACTATGGCGGTTTCATTGTTGCAAACTCATTCCTTACAAATAACACCCTCGGTATTGTTGCTTCATACTATCTTTTCGGAGATTCACTTTTCAGCCTTGTTATCGGTGCAATCACTACTCCCATGCAGCTTGTTGCAGCAGTGCTTGTGCCTGTCATAATCAGAAAATATGACAAATTCAAGATATACTTATGGAGCAATATCGGAATCATTATTTCAAGCGCACTTATCTTCATTTGCGGTTACGGCAACATCTGGATATTCATCGCTCTCAACATTTTAAGAACTCTTCCCGCATCAATCGTCGGCATAATGAACTTCATGTTCACTCCCGACTGTGCCGAATACGGAAAATTCAAAACAGGTACAGATGCAAAGGGTATCACTTTTGCTATACAGACATTCTCTGCAAAAATCACAGCAGCAATTGCATCCTCAATGGCTATGATTATTCTCGGCTGGTTCGGATGGAAAGAAGTAACAGCTGCAAGCTTTGAAGAACTTGCCGCAAGCGGTATAACACAAACCCCCGAAGCTATAAAAGGTCTGTGGCTGACTTATGCACTCGTTCCTGTTATAGGCTATGTGCTTTCTCTCCTGTTCTACGCATTCTACAAACTCAATGACAAAGACGTTGAGCTTATGGCAAAAGCCAACAGCGGAGAAATCACAAGAGAAGAAGCTGAATCTCAGCTTTCAAGAAAATATTAATACTGAAATATTAAAAAAAAAACGGGCAACAGCCCGTTTTTTTTATTCAACAATTATTGTTATCGGAATACTTGAAAGATATCTCTGTGCGAGATTTGTTTTTACTCCTGACGAATAATTTATATCAAGTGTCAATTCGTATGTATTTTTCCCCTCTTCATAAGGCACAGTAAATGCCACTTCCCAGCTGAGAGGGCTTACTTTACCGTTTTCTGAGGGAAGAAAAACTTCTTCGGGAAGAATTGCATTACCGTTGCTTTTACTTGCAGTGTACATCGTGTAGCCGAATTCCTGCCCGCTTAATGTTATACTGTGAAGTTTTCCGTAAAAATCGGGTTCTGTTTTCTCAATAGTAACAACGGTTCTGCATTCGAGCATACCGTCTTTTCCCACATCAGAAAAAGTGAACTCTGTTGCCGAAACCTCTATATTGACACGATTTACTATTTCGGAAACTGTTTTGCCCGATGAAGAACTGAATTTATATTTTGCAACAGCTGTACCTGTAATTACAAGTGCACAGATTATTGCTATACTGACTATAACTGTCAGGTGTTTTTTGCTTTTCATTTAATCATCTCCGATAACATTTTATATCGAACTCGATTTTTTGTCAACAGTCTGATATTTCCGTTACTGCTGTTTTGTAATCATCATAAGACATGAATGTGTTTATAAGTTTCAGAAGCTGACTGTTTGACATTTTTGACGGAAGAGAAAGTTTTCTGAGAAGTTTCTGCTTTTTCTCCCTTGAATTTTCACCGCCTGTCAACCCGTCTTCAAAAAGATCGGTAACGGTTACACATCGTTCATTACGATTTTCGCTAACGGAATGAAAAACTCCTGCTTTTGCAAGTGCATCTGTTATAATTTCTTCCGAAAGCCCCTCAACACCGAGTTTACCTTCCTTTGACGGCTCTGTTTTTCGTTTTTCTTTACCGAAAACATCGGGAATATAAACATTTATAACTTCTCCGTCCGAAGCTATATTTCTTATAAAATTACGGATTCTGAAACCTGCGGAATCACTGTCTGTCAAAACAATTATACCCTTTGTTTTTGCAAGATTCCTTATAAATGCCCTTTTCTCTTTATCTGAAAAAATCCTGAATCCGTCAGTTTCGATTATAACTGCATCCATAAATCCCGAAAGCCTGATTTTATCATATTTACCCTCAACAATAACAGGTCTGTCAAGTTTTATCATCTTCTGCCACCTGCAATGTACAGAAGTTTTGCAACAAGCTCCTCAAGAATAACCGTATTATCAGTGGAAAATGATTTTATTCTTATATCAGCGTCGGAAACTGCAGCAATGAGTTCTTTTATCTGCGCAAGTGAAAGACTTCTTGCGGATGATGCCGCTTTATCAATTCTGAATGTCTTACCCTTATATGAATTGAATGCAACAGCAACATCCCTTGTATTCATTCTGTGCTCTGCTGCAGTTTTTGCCCTGTAAATATCAACATAACCGAAAGCAAGTGTACCTATAATTATGGTAGGCTCTGTCTTGTTTTTTATAAGTTCAAAAAGAATTTCAAAAGCTCTGTCATTTTTGCCTGTATTTATGGCAGTTGTAAGATCAAAAACAGAAGCTTCAACAGATCTGATTGAAATTTCATCAATCATTTCACGGGTAATTTCCTCTCCGCCGGAAAAAGCACAAAGCTTATCAAACTCGTTGAGAAGAACTGTCATTTCATTTCCCACAACAGAAATAAAATATGATGCAGTTTCTCTTGAAATTGAAGCATTTCTTTTACCTGCCGAGCGCACAAGCAAATCTGCAATCTGACTGTCGGAACGCTTTGAAAGAGAAAAAATAACACCGTTCTTGTCAAATGACGCAATAATATTTTTCCATTTCTGATTCTGTTTTACATCAACCTGAGTATTTGCAGTAAGAAATATTACAGTTGTGGTTTCGGGAATACGCTCAAAATATTCCGTATACTGTCTGAGTTCATCTGCCGTAATCTTAAGAAACGGAAAATCCTTTATAAAAATGCAGACTCTGTCACTCATTACGGGAAGAGTTTCTGCGGCCTCATAAACAGAATCAAAATTCACCGTTTCGGAATCAAAATAATAGTAATTGAAGCTCATTCCCGATGTATCTGTTATTGAAGATGCAAGTGTGTCGGCATAAAAAGATGCAAGATAACTCTCATCACCGTAAATGAAATACAGTGAAGAAAATACTGCCGCTTTTATGTGCTTTTTTATTGCTGCTTCATCAAAAATCTGCATAAATCTGCTTCCCTCCCCACGGTACAGCACGGAATATGAGTGTACCATTATCTATGGTGGTATATAAATTTTCATTATCAAAAGGTGTTTTCGAACAGGTTGAAACAAAAACCGTTTCAAACCCCGAAATATCAGCCTCGGGCAGGTTCTGTCTTGTTACAAGAAGGTCACCTGTCAGCCATTCTTCGGGAACACATGAAAAATCTGCAACGGGGCAGAAAAGAATTGTACAGCTGAATGTATCATCCGTAATTCTCACACCCGAAAAACGCTCATCATTAATATACACTATATTGCATTTCCCGTCAATGATTATATTGGTTTTTGATGTTATCTTAGTATCATCGGGAAGCTTTTTACTGTTTATGTCATCGTATTTTTCCTGCGAAATTATGCACTTTTCAAATTTGTGCATACGAAGAAGCTGACCTGCATAACCCGATTCGGTTTCCGAAGCCCCGGGAATGATTATAAGGTCAAAATTTTCCGCATTAACGGCGGATGTAAGATTTGTAAACAGATAACTTTTTCTGTATTCTCCCCCACATCCGATTATAATATTTTTATCTGCCGTTCTGTACAAAACTGATATACCGTTACCCACCGGTGCAACTGTCACTTCATGGGTAAAATACATGAAAGTTTCCGCAGAAACAGAAAGAACAACAAAACTTAAAACACAGGCGCAAAGACTGATTGCAAGTTTTCTTTGTTTTTGCGAAAAGACTGTCAGTGCGACTATTATAAACAATGTCAGCAAAACAACTGAAATTTTCATAAAAACTGACTTCGCATCAACAACTGCAAACGGGCAATCTGCAATTTTTTCTGTTATGAAAAACACATATTTCATAATAAAATTGCAGACAAAACCAATCAGTGTTGAAAAAACAGGGATCTTTGAAAATGCAAGTCCCAGACAGCTAAGGGGCATTACAAGTTCTGCCACCGGCATACATAAAACATTGGTAAGCGGTGCCGCAAAGGAATAATATTCAAAATTCAGCACAGAAACGGGAAGTGTAAATATTGTTGCCGTAACAGAAATTGCTGCGGTGATGTAAAGAGAAGATACCGCAGAACAACACACTCCGCAAAGACTTTTTCTGTCTGCCTTTTTTACAGGCTTCATAATAATCTGAGACAACGTAACTATACCCAGTGTTGCAAGAAATGACATGTGCAATGATATACTCATTACCGCAAAGGGATTTATGCACAGAATTACCGTCAATGCAAAAAACAGGGAGTTCAGCGAATCAGATTTATATTTTACAACTCCGCCGAGAAGAAAAACAAGCTGCATTATTCCTGCTCTTACAACAGACTGTGTAAAACCTGTAAATGCCATAAAAAACAGAATAAACACTGCCGAAACAGCAAAAACAATATTATTTTTTATGCCGAAAATTTTTCTCAGGCAAAAGTATATAACCGATGTCCATAATGACAGATGAAACCCCGAAACGGCAAAAAGATGCGCAATTCCCGAATACCTGAAATTCTGCAGAATTTCCGCATCAAGTCCTGACGTGTCACCTGTTACCATTGCTGTAACTGCCGATGAAGAATCTTTATCAAGACTGTCATCAAACTGTCCCGAAACTGATTTTTTGAATTCATCAAGATAATACAACACCGAGTGTTTCTCTGCTTTTTCGACCTTTACACTTTCATTGCTGTACGCTGTCAGATATATTCCGTCTGCATTATATCTGAGACGTGACTGTGTATCGGAAACTGCATTTACTCCGGTAACACTGAATGTCAGCAAATCGTCTGTTTCTGCCGCTTTGTATTTACCCGTAATTCTTATTCTGCAGTCCGATTCCGCCCCGTTAACAGAAACATTTTTAAGCACGTAATAATGATTGTCATAATATTTTCCCTGTTCAATCAGAACACCCGATACAACTGCTTTTTCATCTGTACAAAGATTAAGCGCAGGCATATAACCGTTTACGGTTTTTGCCGTAAATACTGTTGAAGAGACAACAACAGCCAATGACATTAAAAATACTGCTTTAAAAAAGCCGTGTTTCCTGCGAAGCAGATATGAAAGCAATGTTACAACAAAGCACACAGCAAAAACAGCTACCGCAGTCTGAATACCAAGGTAACTGTATATAAAAAGTGATATAAACATTGCACTGCCCACAAAGATAAACGGTCTTGTCATAGTTTAAATCAGATCTTTACATTTTTCTATCCACGCATCAGCAATTATCTGATGTCCGCAGACAGTGGGGTGAATTCCGTCCCAACTCCAATATTCGGGAGAATATTTTTCAGAAAGCTCATTGAACTTTTCCTGCAGAGGCACAAAAATTGCACCGTAGTCCCTCGCAACCCTTTCTGTTGCTTCCTGATAGCCTTTAAGCATAGCATACATCTCCGGATAACTGTCGCGTCTGTCATCACCGACAGGAAGACCAAACGGCTCCATAAGAACAATTCTGATATCGGGATTATCTGCAATAACGTCATCAAGCAAAAGACGGTATATTTTTTCAAAACGGACCGCATCTGAACCTTTACCGTAAAACCTCAGCTGTTCACAGTCGTTTATTCCCACAAGAATACTGAGAACATCGGGTTTTATATTTATTGTATCCTCAATCCATCTTGCATAAAGGTCGCCTGCTCTGTTCCCGGAAATACCTTTATTGATAAATCTGAGATTTTTCTCAGGATATTTCGCACCAAGTGTGCTGTTTACGATATAAGCATATCCGTGCCCCATCTGATGATTGAGGTCAAACTCATAATCTTTCATTCTGCCGCCGTCGGTAATTGAATCACCCTGAAAAAGAATTAATTTTGACATAATACCACCTTTCAAGTAACAGATAAATCAGAATTTGTCAAATTAATTAACAATGTACAATTTACAATTATGCAGTTATACGATTCAGGCTGTTTTTTTGCAAATCATTGTACATTGTAAATTGTAAATTGTTAATTAAAAGATCCCGACAAATTTTATTTTATAAAAAACAGGAGCTGTCAATACAGCTCCTGCAAATCATTTCAGATCAGAATGTGCCTGTTGCAATGTATTCCTTAATGAGGTCGGGAAGAGTCTTAAGGAACATGGGAACCCATGTGCCGAGTGCATACTTAGCAAGATTCATAAAGCTTGAAACTGAATCAATAACAGAAGACTTTGCATCATTGTCGCCTGTGTATGTGATCTTGTTTTCACCCTGAGCCTTTGTGATTGAGAATTCGTCAATCATCTTTGTTTCAAGTGTTTCGTCATTTACAACATATGACTTAAACTCAAGTGCACCGCCTGCAACAGAGATAGTATTGAAGATACCGCCCTTGTTTGTTTCGTCAAGGTTATCAAGGTTGCCGTTTGCAAAATACTCACCGTTAGCCTGTGAAACTGCTGTTACAAGGATGTTCTGTGAGAAGTAGTTATCAAGAATGAACTTACGGAATTCATATCTCTTTGCACCTGTAGCGCCTGCAAGGATGTATGTTGTACCGTCTGCCTGATCAACAACCTTATTGTCGTTGAGAGGCTTTGTTCTGAGATACATATGGTCATGACCTGACATTACAAGGTCAACATTTGTTTCGTCACAGACTGCTGCAAGTGATTCCTGAAGATAGCAAGCATCAGGCCACTTAATGTCCTTACCGAGTGAGTAAGGAGATTTGTGCATAAGAACAACTTTCCAGTCAGCATCTGTTGAATTCATGTCATTTCTGAGCCAGTTGAGCTGAGCGTTTGAAATAGCGATCATATCGTTTGTGTTAACAACTGCGATATGAACATTACCGTAATCAAATGAATAGTTTACACCGTTGTTTGTCTGAACACATTCAGATGTATCAACGTTGAACATTGCATTGAACCAGCCTGAATTGCTGTCATGGTTACCTGTTACGGGAACATGAGTAGTCATTGTGTTTACGCCGTCAAAAGTCTGTGCGTAAAGATCCCATTCTTCGTTTGTGCTGTCATTTGTGTAGTCACCGAGAGTTGCATAGAATTCAGCTTCGGGGAAAACTTCGTAAGCCTTTTCCATAACTTTCTGACCAACTTCAAATGATTCAAGGCTGCTTGCCTGAACGTCACCGCCGATAATGAAATTAACAACATCATCACCGTCATCTGTTGTGAATTTACCGTCAAATGTAGCAGTGCCTGCTGTGATTGTGTATGTATATGCTGTACCTGCTGTAAGACCGCTTACATCAGCTTTGTGCATATAATTGCCTTCCCATGCTTCACATTCATATTCAATTTCTGCATCAACTTCTGCACCGTCTGCATAAATTACAATTGAACAGTCTGTTTCTGCAGGTGTATACCATGTGAAACCTCTTGCTGTTGCTGTGTCACCGTTAACTACACATGAAACTCTTGAAATTGCTCTTTCATCTGCTGCACCTGTTGCTACAGCACAACTGAAAAGAAGAGCAAAACAGAGAACAATACTTAATACTCTGAACATTGACTTTTTCATCATTAAAGCCTCCATTAATTTTTTACATATGTATTTTATACTATTAGAGAAAAAAAATCAAGCATAATTTGTTAAATTATGCTTGATATAATCAAATTCAGAATGCTGCTTCACCGAATCTTTCAAAGAACACCGTACAGAGTTCTTCTCTGAAATCAGGATGTGCAATGGAAATAAGCAGTCTTGCTCTTTCCTTTTGTGTTTTGCCTTTAAGCTGAGCAATTCCGTATTCTGTTACGATGTAATTGACATCATTTCTTGTAGTTGTAACAGCAGAAAAATCAGTTATCACGGGTACAATTCTGGAAACAGTTCCGCCCTTTGCAGTTGATGGCATTGCAATGATAGATCTGCCGCCGTTACTCATTGTGGAACCTCTTACAAAGTCAACCTGACCGCCTACACCGGAAAACTGTGTAAGACCGATTGTATCTGACACAACCTGACCGAAAAGGTCAATCTGAAGACATGAGTTCACAGACACCATATTGTCATTCTGTGCAATAACAAGAGGATTGTTGACATACTCAATGGGATGCATTTCAATTGCGGGATTATGATCAAGAAAATGAAAAAGATCTGTTGTGCCGAATGCAAATCCGAGAATACTTTTGCCTTTATGAATATTCTTTTTTGAATTGTTTATATTTCCGTTGCGTATAAGATCCACAATACCGTCACTGACCATTTCGGAATGAAGTCCGAGGTCTTTTTTATTGTGAAGCTCTGCGCATATTGCATTGGGAATACCGCCTATGCCAAGCTGAATACAATCACCGTCATTGATAAGTGATGCGCAGTTCTTTCCTATTGCTCTTTCTACATCTGTTATTTCAACGGGGGGAACTTCCGGCAGAGGTTCATCTATTTCCACAAAGCAATCGAACTCGGAAACATGTTTTATTGCCTCACCGTGTGTTTTGGGAACATATTTATTGACCTGCGCGATTTTGACTTCGCAATAATCAAGCGTACTGTGAATATAGTCAACATTTGTACCCAGAGACACGTAGCCGTTCTCATCGGGAGGGCTTACCGATGCAATTGAAACGCGGGGTTTTACAACTTCCCTGAGAACTTTGGGAATCTCATAAAAATAACATGTTGTATAGTCGGCAGAACCGTTTGAAATAGCATTTCTGTTGGATGCAGATGCAAAAAATGAATTAAGAGAGAAATGGCCTTTCATTTTTTCGTCCACCCACAGAGTTTTTCCCACAAAAATCATGCTTGAGATCTGAACATCCTTATAGTTCTCATAATTCTCAAACAGAACTTTCTCAAACCCTATAGGTTCACAGCAACCGAAAGATGTTACAACTTTATCGCCGTCTTTTATAAGTCTGATTGCGTCTTCGGGAGACTTCAATCTGCTTTCATAATATTCTTTCCATTCCATTCTATCACCCTGACACATAGTTTAACATAATATAACCTTTATTGTCAATACAGCACAAAAGACGACCTTAAAGGCCGTCTTTTTGTGTTTTGTGAAAGGAAAATTTATGTTATAAAAAGAAAACCGCAAAATAAAAAGCTTCATGTTTTCAGATACAGTATCAACTACATCTGTGATTATAAACATGAAGCTTAAAAAAGTCTTGAAATTATTCAGTTATCAATATTTGAGAATATCATCGGGATTATCAACAATCTTCTGAAGTGCATCAAGGAAAGGCTTTACCTCACCGAAGTCAAGAGCACGGTGGTCAAAAGCAATTGTGATGGGCACAGTTGTCTTGATACCTACTTCATCTTCACCCTGAGCATTCTTCACAACTACAGGTTTCTTTGTCATGGCATTGATGCAGATAGCACATACCTGAGGAGGAATAATGATAAGCATTGTGATAGCACCGTCATGTCCTCTTGAAATTGAACCTGTATTTGAAATTGTGATTGTACCCTGCTTGAGATCCTTTGCTGTGATCTTGTCTGAATCGGGAATCTTATCGTATTCCTTTTTAGCTGCACCTGACAGTTTTACAATTCTGTGCTTTTTGGGTGCAACGAATGAACCGAAAAGACGAGTGAAAACCTTTACAAGTCTACCCTTTTTGAGTTTTTCAATTGTGTCGTTGAATGAAACACCGTACATAGCTTCATTGAAATCTGTATTTTCCATCTTTCTCATCATTTCAGCCATATACTCTGTCATGTTACCGATTGAACGGTTGCCCATGTCAGTCATTGTGATTGTCATCATTCTGCCGTCGGGAAGAATGCAGGGCATTGACACGTCAATCTGATCGTAATTTGTAATTTCGCCTCTTACAAGCTTACGGTTGAATGTGATGTGTGCATTCATTTCAGGTGCTGATTTGAGAGCTTCGCAAATAGCCTTCATCATAACCATATTGAATGTTACACGCTTGCCTTCTTTTTTAAGATTTTCTGCAAATTCTTCGTATTTTTTGTAGAACTCTGTAAGATCAGGTTCAAAAGTATAACTGCAGTGGGGAGCTTCGCTCCAACCTTCAACAGTCATGTTTGCAATAATTTTACGCTGAATACCGAAAGTTGTAACTTTAGTGGGTTTTCTGCTCATTATTCTGCCTCCGCAATTTTTCTTTAACAAGTGTTTTTCCGGGTATAAAATCCTGAAAACTATAAAATATATCAAGATGGTTCAGGAAACATTAATCTTTGACATTATATCATTATTAAAAGCTTAAATTGTTAAATTTTTGTTAACATTCAGATAAAAAAATAAAAAAGTTTGGCGGCACAAAACCGCCAAACTGCTGTTAAGGCTGAACCGTTACAGGCTTATCTTCACTTTCATGTTCAAAGGAAATAAAGTTGTTTCTGTCAGCATATGCCCAGCGCATTTCAAAAGCATGACATCCGTCACAAGGCACATAAAGCTGTTCTCTTGCACCTCTTACAACCTTTGCGGGAAGTCTGAATTCTTTTCCGTCTGCATCTGCAACATCACTGTCTTCAAAGAATGTAACAGTGTGACCGTAAACGGAAAGTGTCATTTTACCCTTTTCTTTTGTCACATAACCGCCTATGAAATTAACAAGAGTAGCAAGGGGCGCATACCATATACCGTCAACATTCATACATGGTGTATGGGAGTTCATAAGACCGAGTTCCATACCCTTGAACATCATTCTTGTAAGTCTGAATTCAGGTGCGATTGCATAGGGTGTAATTTCGTCTTTATCTTTGTCGATTGTACATCTGTCTGCAATTCTGCCGTCGTCAAGCATTGAAGTAAGCGTCATTTTATTGCCGTCAACTTCAACTATAGCAACCATTCCCTGCTTTACTTCCTGAGGATAAAATGCAGCATGCCATATCTTTGAAATTGTTCTTGAACCGGGAGGATTTGCACCGCTGTTGCCGAGCATATAATGAATTGTTCCCTGAGAAGGTCTGTCGTAAAGATTCTCCTGCTTTAAGGGGAAACTTCTTGAAAAGTTGTGCTCATGACCTGAAAGAACAATATCGTATGACTCAAAAGCTTCTGTCATAACGGGATATGCATCGTAATTCTGACAATCTGTACCCGAATAACAGATGGGGAAATGGTATGAACCGATTTTCCATGTCTTGTCGCATTTTTTAAGATTTTCAACTACCCAGTCGTTTACATCTTCGGGACCGTTTACACCCATAACGCAGAAACGCACATTGCCGTAATCGAACATGTAGTTTTCTGTTTTCCAACCTTCGGGACCGTTATCGGGATATGCACCTTTGAACTGCTTGCCGAAGAATTCTGCAGGTTCTGAATAATATCTGCCTATATGATTTTCATAGTCCTTGAATCCTCTGTTATCGTGGTTACCGAGAGTCATCATAACAGGAGTCGATTCACATATTCCCTTGAGTCCGCTGAAAGCACCGTTCCACTGAACTTCGTGCTGACCGCAGTCCGTATTGTCACCGCCTGTAAGAATGAATCTTACATCGGGATTCTCCTTGAGAACTTTTTTTACAAAATTCTGAAAATATGAATAATCGGGGCAATCGTGGGGCAGTCCCTGCTGCTGATCCGAAACGCAGATAAATTTGAATTTTGTAAGATTTTCGGGAGAAGTTGAGAATGAATATTCTTCACTTCTGAAAGATGCATCACCGCATGTATAAAAATACATTGTATCAGGTGAAAGACCTGTCAGCAAAGCGGAAAAAATATGACTTTCGTCAATATCGCTCACAAAAAGATCTTTTGTTGCATCGCATCGCATAAGCTCACCGTCAGCAGTTCTGTAAAGAACAAATCCCTCTTCAATATCGGTGCTTGTTCTCCATGTAACAGCCATCTGTGTTGCGGCATCACCGTTAATGGTGATCATAATATGATCAGGTAATTTCTGAGAACCTCTTATCGGTTTTTCCATAATCAAATATCCTCTGTTCTTAATGATAATACGATTTCATCTGTTGATGTTTCAAGCGGACGCTGAGCAACACCTGCAGCATCAAGCATTTTCTTTGAAGCAATTGTACCCTTTGTCGCTGCATATTTATCCGAAACATAAACAACTTCTTTTATGCCTGACTGAATAATTGCCTTTGCACATTCATTGCAGGGGAAAAGAGTAACATATATACGGCATCCCTCAAGATTTGCACCTCTGTTGTTAAGAATTGCATTGAGTTCCGCGTGACATACATAAGCGTACTTTGTTTCAAGTTCATCGCCTGTGCGTGCCCAGGGAAAAACATCATCGTCACAGCCTACGGGAAAACCGTTATAGCCTACAGACATGATTTTATTGTTTTTATTTACTATACACGCACCAACCTGTGTATTGGGATCCTTGCTGCGTTTTGCAGAAAGAACGGCAATTCCCATAAAATATTCATCCCATGAAATATAATCAGTTCTTTTTGACATAACAAAAATCCTTTCAAATCAGAATTTATCGGTATGATTTGAATTAACCAATCGTAGGGGCTGCCATTGGCAGTCCGTGCGGAAACACTTGCTGTAACGGACGCCCGATG
>JAZOUN010000140.1:0-5055 GCA_045658165.1 Acutalibacteraceae bacterium | reverse complement strand
ACAATACTGAGAAAAGGAGAAAAAACAATGAAAAAAATTATTTGCTTTTTAGTTTCTGCACTTCTGGTTTTCACATCAGCGGCAACGGTCTTTGCACAAAATTCGCTTGCTGATGCGTCGTACTCTTTTATGCCGGGTATTGACGGAAAACCAACATCGTTGATACACAACGAATATTATAAGCTTTATTACAACGAAATTTTTGAAGCTGAATACGCGAATCTGAAAGATTACTCTTTAAACGGTATGACTGAAGATACTCTTTCCGTTCTGAACGACAATAACTATATTTATGCCACAGTCATTCTTAAAGATGAAGAAATCACAGATTATAAAGAGTATAACGAATCCGTTGTTTCAACTGTTATTGACGATGCTGATATCCTGTTCATAGGAGACACAACACCTTTTACGGTTGTAAAACTGACAAAAGCCGATGCTGACGAACTTCTTAAAAACGAAAGCGTTGCAGCAATTTTCAAAGCATTCTTCCCTGCCGATATAATTATGACCAATTTAGAAGGCAGATTGACAATGGGCAATGTTACGGGCGACTCAGACGTTACAGCATCAGATGCAAGATTCCTGTTACGCTTTGCCGCAAATCTTGAAACAGTAAGCAAAGACAGTGCAAAAATGTTTTATTTTTGCGCAGACATGAATTTTGACGGTTCAATCACATCAGCCGATGCACGTCTTGCCCTCAGAACAGCATCAGGCTTAGTTCCCGAATCTTCAATTACTTTCAGCAGTACAAGCGATTGGAATGATTTTGCCCGTTAACAATAAAACATAAAAATTTTAAGCGGAGTGCGTGTTGCATTCCGTTTATTTTTTGTATATAATATATATGTATTGATATAAATTCAGGAGAGAAAAAAATGGAAATTACAGGTGCAATTTTTGATTTTGACGGTACGGTTTTCGACTCTATGCATGTATGGAAAGGCGTAAGATATAAATTCTTTGAAAGAATGGGTCTCAGCCTCACAAAAGAAGACGAAGAAGCATTTCAGGGGCTTTACCTTATGGAATCAATAAACCTTGCAAAGGAAAGATTCAGCCTTAAAGAAACAAAAGAAGAACTTTATGCAAAGTTTTTTGAAATGATAAAAGAAATGTACCTTGCAGACACAAAACCGAAGAATGATATTATTGAATTCCTTGAAAAACTCAAGGCAAAGGGCATTAAAATGGGTATTGCCACCGCTACGGGTGAACCTGCACTTGAAGCTGTGCTTGAAAAGTTCGGCATGCTTCACTACTTTTCGGAAATATGCTCAACTTACACCGTTGGTGCCGCAAAAACTCAGTCCAAGGTCTACGACGTGGTGCTTGAAAGACTCGGCACAGACAAAGAAACAACATGGATTTTTGAAGACGCACTCTATGCCGCAACAACAGCTAAAAATAACGGCTATAAAGTAGTGGGAATCTATGACAAGAGTGAACCTCAGCAGGATGAACTGAAAAGCCTTGTTGATGTGTATATAAACAATTACAGTGAACTTGATGTGTAAACAATAATTTGTCGGGATGAAGCTGACAAAAATGAATAATGAGTAGTGAGCAATGAGCAATGTCGGAAGTCGCAAGCGACTTATGTTCCGCTTCGCTCTATATAATGGGTTAAAGGGCGTAGCCCTTTCCATCATTACTCATTAATCATTACTAATTATTCATTAATTTGTCGAGGGGACCTCGACAAATTCTGATTTATCAATTAAAAGGGTGATTTTATGAACATCTGCATTTACGGTTCTGCAAGTAACGAAATTGCCAGAACATATATAGAAAAAACAGAAGAACTTGCAAAAGCTCTTGCAAAAAGAGGACATTCACTTGTTTTCGGTGCCGGTGCAAACGGTCTTATGGGTGCTGCTGCAAGAGGATTTTATTCAGAAAAAGCAAAAATCGTAGGTGTTGTTCCGAAATTCTTCAAAGTTGACGGAATACTTTTTGAACACTGCGATGAAATGATAAAAACCGACACAATGCGCCAGAGAAAACAGATTATGGACGACAGAGCCGAGGCATTCATCACTACTCCCGGCGGTATCGGTACTTATGAGGAGTTTTTTGAAATTATTACCCTCAAACAGCTCGGTCAGAGCAGAAAACCTCTTGTTCTCTTCAACATAAACGGCTATTTTGAACCTCTGCGTGCAATGCTCGAAAACTGCGTAAAGGGCGGTTTTATGCCTCAGGCTACAATTGACCTTTGCTTCTTTTCCGACAATACGGATGATATTATAAATTACATCGAAAACTACATCCCGGCAGAAGATAATATTGTAAAACTCAGGAATATACAGCAATAACTTATCGGGAAACTCCCGACAAATTATTGTTTATCGCAGTGAAATATCTGCGATTTTTTCTTTTTATATATTGATTACTTTGGCATGGTGTAGTATAATTGTAAGATGAAAAAATGTTAAAAGAGGGGTTTGTATGCAGCTTCTTGTACTTATTCTCACAAAGACAGAATGTATGCCTCGCATAGTGTCAGGCATGGTCGGAGCAGGTCTCGGTGATCCCACCGTTATCAACTGCGAAGGCGCACTCAATGTTATTGACCAGTCAAATGTTGAACCGCCACCCATTTTCGGTTCACTGCGCTACATTCTCGGTCAGTCAAGAAAAGAGTCTAAAATGATGTTTGCCGTTCTTAACGACGACCATATCGAAAAGGCAAAAAAACTTATCGATAAAGAGGTTGGCGGCATTAAAAATCCGAACACGGGTATCATATTCACAATCCCCGTTTCAAGTGTGGAAGGAATTACAAATTCATAATGGAAATATTACTTTATTTAGGAATTGCGATGTCGGTGGGACTTGTTTTCAACCGTATCGTGAAAAAATTCGGATTGCCCAATGTTACAGGGTACCTTGTGGCAGGTCTTGTTATCGGACCTTACGTACTTAACATTGTGCCCGAGGTTGCCGTTGAAGAAATGGGGCTTATTACAAACGTTGCCCTTGGCTTTATTGCCTTTTCAATAGGCGGATCTTTCAGAATTGCAGACATCAAAGCAATCGGCGGTAAAGTGCTTGTAATTACATTCTTTGAGGCTCTTACAGCTTCTCTTCTCGTTACACTGGCACTTATGCTTTTCGGTTTCGATTTACCTCTTGCGTTGTCACTTGGTGCAATTGCTGCGGCAACAGCTCCCGCAACAACTCTTCTCGTTGCCCGTCAGTACAAGGCAAAGGGTCCCGTTACAAACATGCTTCTTCCCGTTGTTGCAATGGACGATGCAATATGTATAGTTCTGTTTTCAATAATGACATCAATCGCGTCTGTTATAGCAAACGGAACTTCTCTTTCAGTTCTCGAAATGATTCTTGATCCCTTAAGGGAAATAGGATTTTCTTTACTTCTCGGTGCAGCTGTCGGCTTTGGCGTTGCATTGTGTTCAAAAGCTTTCAAATCAAGAGCTAACAGAATCGCAGTTATCGTGTGCTCCATTTTCCTTTGCGTTTCTCTTGCAGACAAGTTCGAACTTTCTTCACTTCTTGTCTGTATGATGAACAGTGCAATCATGGTAAACTTCTCAAAGGAAAGCAACAAAATGCTCGACGTCTGCGATCGTTGGACACCTCCCCTTTTCCTGTTGTTCTTCGTTATTTCCGGTGCGGAACTCAATCTTGAAATTCTGCCCCAGATCGGAGTTATCGGTATAATTTATCTTGTTGCAAGAACTCTCGGCAAATGCCTCGGAGCAACAGCAGGTTCTGCTATAATAAAAGCAGACAAACAGGTAATAAAATTCCTCGGTTTCACCCTTATTCCTCAGGCAGGTGTTGCAATTGCAATGAGCCAGCTGGCAATAACAATACTCCCCGCATACGGTGAGCAGATCCGTGCAGTTATACTCGGTGCAACACTTATCTATGAGCTTACAGGTCCTCTTATTACAAAAGTTGCCCTGACAAAAGCAGGCGAAATCGAACCCACAAAAATAAAAAAAGCAAAAAAAGCATAAAGGAGAATACATATGTCATTACCTATTGCAGTTCAGTTTTATTCAGTAAGAGACGAAGCAGAAAAGGACTTTTTCGGCACTCTTAAAAAAATCAAAGATATGGGATACGACGGTGTTGAATTTGCAGGTCTTTTCGGCAATGAACCCGAAAAAATCAGAGATTACTGTAACAAAATCGGTCTTATACCCGTTTCAGCTCACGTACCCCTTGATGATATGATAGAAGATGCAAAGGGCACTCTTGAAGCTTACAAGACAATCGGCTGTAAATATGTTGCAGTTCCCTATATTACAGAAGAAAGACGCCCCGGTGCAGAAAAGTGGGACGAAACAGTTGCAGCTATCAAGGAAATCGGTGCTGCTGCAAAAGAAATGGGACTTATGCTCCTTTATCACAACCACGATTTTGAATTCGTTAAAATAAACGGTGAATACGGTCTTGACGTGCTTTACAATACAGTTCCCGCAGACCTTCTTCAGACAGAACTTGACACCTGCTGGGTAAACGTAGGCGGCGAAGTTCCTGCAGAATACATTCTCAAGTACACAGGCAGAGCACCCGTTGTTCATCTTAAGGACTTCGTTATGAAGGGCAAAGACAAGCCTCAGAAACTCTATGAACTCATCGGCATCGAAGATGACACAGAAAGTGCATCAGAAGATGATTTCAGCTTCAAGCCCGTAGGCTACGGTGTTCAGGACTTCCCCGCAATTCTTGAATCTGCTGAAAAAGCAGGTGCAAAGTGGGTTGTTGTTGAACAGGATTCACCCGACAAGGGTAACACTCCTCTCAATGCTGTAAAAATGAGCATTGAATATCTTAAAAAACTCGGCTGGTAAGGAGAAAATAATGGAACAGAAAACTTGCAGAATCGGTTGCATCGGTATGGGCGGCAGAGGCAAAGGCATGATGGAAATGCTCATGAGCGTTCCCGGAGTAATTGTCCCCGCAGTATGCGACCTTGTTGAAGAAAGAATCGACAACGGTATCAAATCAGTAAAAGAAAGAAACAACGGTGAATATGAGGTTCACGGTTATTCAGATTATAAAACAATGTTCGAG
>JAZOUN010000139.1:0-16253 GCA_045658165.1 Acutalibacteraceae bacterium | reverse complement strand
TGTTGTTGTTCCTGCCGACGTAGACGGTAACGGTGAAATCACTGCATCCGATGCCCGTAAAGCCCTCAGAGGATCAGCAGGCATGGATGAAATTGACGGTGTATACAAACTTGCGGCAGACAGCGATGCAAACGATGAACTTACAGCTTCCGACGCAAGAAAAATCCTCAGAAAATCAGCAGGACTTGAATAAAATTATTAAATTGTTTCAGAAAGTAAAACGAGAAACAGAAAGGACCTCCGGTTAATCCGGAGGTCCTGATTTTGTTTGTATGAATAAATCAATCCTTGCTTATGACTTTTTTCTGCCAGGATTTCTTTCCGCATTCGGGACATTTCATATATCTTGTTCTGCCCATGTGCATAGACAACAGAATATCACGGAATTCGGGCACATGTTTGTGATGACAATGTCCGCATTCGTAGTAACCTGCCATCTGCTCTATTTTCAATGAAAAAATAAGGCAGGGCATCGTAACGGCAACACCTGTTAACAAAACCACAATGCGCAGATTGTCGGGCATCTGAACAAATGACGCAATGACTGCTGACAATAAAATTACTGCAACTGAAAAAACTATCATTACAGTTCCTGCAGCGAGAAGTCTTTTGTCTGATTCTTCTTTCTGCTTTATTATTTCAAGCAGAAGTTTTTCGTTGTTTTCATTTTTGTTTTCCATAGGTATCCTCTCTCCTGTCAATAAATCATTCACGCTGATTTTAAGCTCTTTGCACAAATCAAGCATAAGTGAAGAGTCGGGCAGAGACCTGCCGTTTTCCCATTTTGAAACAGCCCTGTCGGTGATATTCAGTTTTTCTGCAAGCTGCATCTGTGTAAGACCTGCTTCTTTTCTGCATGCTGCAATGAATCTTCCGATTTTGTATTGGTCCATTCCGTCATCTCCTTTCAATATGATTTTATGATAATTTCAGAAAAAAGTCTACATACCGGTGGTTGAGTCGGATGTTTTCTGCCCTGAAAAGCAGTTTCAGTTGTCCTGCGGATAAGAAATGCCGATGATTTTTCTTATTTCATCCATCTGTTTTGTTATATATAATGTCTGCCCGTGAGTGACAACAGGGCTTTCTTTGAGTTCGTCGATAACACAGCTGCAGAAGTGTTCAATCTGCTCCTCAAAACCGTTTCCTGCATAGGGGACCTGAATTGTTTCTTTTGTGCCGTCGTTAAGGTCAAGGATTATCTCCTGCGGAGCATAAAAACGGCTGAGTTTTGCAAAGCCTTTACTGCCGTAAACATATCCTTCGTTGGGTTTTCGGAGAAGAAGAGCGCTTGAGATATCTGCAATCGCTCCGTCTTTGAATTTAATCAATACTGATGTGTGATTGTCCACATTATTATACACAGAGCACTGCGCATTGATATTTTCAACATCTTTACCCAGATACCAGCTTGCAAAGTTAAGACCGTAAACACCGACATCAAGAAGAGAACCTCCGCCGTTTTCGTTTTTGAAAACATGGTGTCCCATTTCGTCTTCGTCCATTGTGTAGCAGAATTTGCCTTCCACCGCAAGGATATCACCGAGGACACCGTCTTTTATGATTTCGAGCATTTTTATTGTGCCGGGCACAAGTCTTGCCCACATCGCTTCCATAAGAAGTACATTGTTTTTCTTTGCGCAGGCAATCATTTCTTCTGCTTCACGGCTGTTGACAGCCATGGGCTTTTCACAAAGCACATTTTTGCCGTGATTCATCATAAGGCAGGAGCAACCTGTATGTCCCGAATGGGGCACTGCGATGTACGCCGCATCGATAACATCAGACTGCGCCATTTTTTCGTAGCTGTCAAAACGCACAGGGATGCCGAATTCATCTGCAAACTTTTCTGCGTTTTCTTTTGACCTTGATGCAACAGCCACAAGCTGTGCATTGCCGACATTTTTAACAGCCTCGGCAAATCTTCTTGCGATTGTGCCTGTACCGACGATTCCGAATCTTATTTTATTCATTCTGCTCCCTCGCATTCTGCTGCTCAATATAGAATTTTCTTACATTGATAAATGCACATATTATGCAATAAACGCAATAGACCGAATAGATGAGGTAAGTTGTCTCTTTATAGTCGTTGACAACCATCTGCGCACTCAGCAGCAGACCGACCGCGGCCTGAACAAGCCAAAGGTATGTATATTCGATATATGCAAGCATTGTAAGTATTGGAACAACAAAACCGAGGATAAAAGTAATGCTGTCAAGCAGTGCATATTCATAATTGAGATAATAGAAAAGACCTGCAAGGGCAGACCACATTGCGATCAGTGCAATGAAGCTTATCATGCGTATTTTCTTTGTCATTTTTTTAAAGACAACAGTACTTTTGTATGCATTTTTCTTCCATCTGAAAAATGTCATAAGTTGTATGGGGAAACTGAAGAGAACTGCTGAGGCGGCAGAGGCATAAACACCCATATAAATATATGCCGCTGTGTAAATAAGTGAGTTGAGTGCTCCTGCAAGGGCACCGTAGCGGTTTGCTTCTGACTGGAAAGCCATAACAAAAAGTGATATAAACAGCGGAATCATAAGGAAAAATTCTTGTTTGCAGAGTATACCCGCAATGAGAATTGCAATTCCCGTTACAGCAATTATAATTATCTTTTTTTTATCTTTCACTTTTCTTTCTCCTTGAATTACTGCGCAGATTTATTTCTCATTTTTTCAATCAGCTCGTAAGGAATTGCGAGATTTCCTCTGCCTGAACCGATATTGTGGTTGTCTTTGTTTGCACCGTGGAAGTCGGAACCTCCTGACAAAAGCAAGCCGATATCAGCTGCCATTTTTCTGAATTTTATGTTCATTTCTTCGGTGTATTCGGTGTAATAACCTTCAATTCCGTCAAGACCGCAGTTTTTAAGATGTGTGAGTATTTCATACAGTTCTTCATCTGTCTTACCTGTCTGATTGAGGTGGGCAAGAAATGACTTTCCGCCGGATTTTCTGATTATTTCAATTGCCTTTTCCGGAGTAATAGTGCTTCTTGGTACAAAAGCAGGTTTTCCGAATGCAAGATATTTGTCAAAAGCTTCTTTTATGGTTGAAACATAGCCTTTTTTCAGCATGGCCTTTGCAATCTGACTTCTTCCGGTAATTTTTGAAGTGGATTGTTCAAGAATATCTTCAATTGTAATATGAATTCCGATTTTTTCTAGCAGGTCAATTACTTCGTAATTTCTTTTTTCTCTCTGAACTATCATTTCGTCAAGAATTGATGTTATTTCGGGACATTCTTCTTTAAAATCAATACCGAGAAGATGCATTTCAGTGTCGGACACAACAGAAAATTCAATGCCTGTAAGAACTTCAATTCCGTATTTTTTACCTGCTTCAACAGCCTGTGCAAGACCGTCAACAGTATCGTGATCTGTCAGTGCGATTGCGCAAAGACCTGATTCAGCTGCAAGCTTTACAACTTCTTCAGGTGTGAGAGTACCGTCGGAACAGGTTGAGTGGGTATGAAGATCGATAAGTTTATTCATTCTGAGTCCTTTCCGCAAAAAATGCAATGTCATCAAGAGTTGCATTTACATTTTCAAGATAGTTTTTCAATTCTTCATCACGGCTGAAAAGTCTTGCAATTTTTCTTATCTGTCGTATGAAAGCGTAATCTGTTTTTATATTGTTATAAAGAACAGGGCAGCTTGTGATTCCGCGGATGTCGGCTCTTGCATCAAAGCCGTTTTCCGTAATCATGGGGAAGTAAGGATAAAGACGGCATGCAAGAGGTCTTGTTTTTCTGTCGCAGCTGCCGTGACATACAATCATTTTGTAGCCGAAATTTGCTTCACAGTCCTTTATTTCAAAATCGCTGATGTCAGTGAGAATCTCTTCTTCGTAGGGGAATAACCACATGCCGGTGTTTTTGTCACCTTTGCAGCACGCTGCAGAGCAAAGTCTTCCGCAATCGCGGGCAAGGGGAGTTGTTCTTTCGAGCATTTCGTATGCTTTTTTTATAATATAAATTCCGTCATTCACGTCAATCACCTGCTGTTATGAAAAAAATAAAATTTTATGCGTAACATTTTTATGTTATCATATTTTCGGGCTGTTTTCAACGGAATTAAAGAAAAGTATATGTAAAATTATTTTTCACATTGCAAAAAATAAAGATATGTGTTACACTCAATATATCTTTTAAGAAAAAAAATAACCCCATCTCAGATTATTTTTTCGGTTTATGCTGAGAATCTGTACGGGGATTGTATAAATTGAACATGGAGATGGAATAAGTGATATTGTATATAATCCGTCACGGTGAACCCGGTCATGACGGTGCTCTGACCGAAAAAGGACGGAAACAGGCTGAAGCTGTGGGCAAAAGAATGGAGAAGGCAAAAGTCAACAAGATTTTTACATCTCCTATTCTCAGGGCAAGACAGACAAGTGAGCCGGCTTGCAGATTGCTCGGTCTTACTGCAGGAGTTGAAGAGTGGTCGCATGAAATCGGTGATGAACGACTTACTGTCATGCCTGACGGAACAAAGATTTCCGTATCTCTGATTCAGAATTCTCTGCTGCGTGAAAACGGCAATGCCTATCTGCCTTTTGAAGAAGGATATAACTGTGATTACATGCGTGATACACAGATGAAGCAGGCTGTAGATTATATTGAGAAAAACGGCAATGAATTTCTTGAAAAACTCGGATATAAGTATGAAAACGGTGTTTACCGTATAGTAAAACCAAATGATGACAGGGTTGCACTTTTCTGCCATTCGGCATTTTCAAGAGCATGGGTTTCCGTGCTTCTTCATATTCCCATTCATATCATGTGGGCTGGGTTTGATTATGAGCATTCGGGTGTTACGGTAATTGAATTTGAAAATTACGAAAACGGCATAACAGCTCCCAAATGTCTTTGCTACTCTGACACCTCTCATCTTTATGCAGAGGGAATGGAGCCGATATTGTTTGAAAAAGCAGAAATGTAATTCTTTTCTTCTGTGATTGCTTGGCGATGTAAAAAAATCTGAATATTCCCCAGGGCGAATTTTTTTTAAGGTGTGTGAAAAGCATGGAAAAACTCTCGAGAAAATACGGTCTTTTAACTGCGATTTGTATGGTTGTCGGTACCGTTATCGGTTCAGGTGTATTTTTTAAAGCGCAGAATGTTCTTATGGCAACAGGCGGCAACATGCCGTTGGGTATTGCGGCATGGGTTATTACAGGTCTTGTAATGATTATTTCTTCGGCGCAATTTGCAGTTATGGCAACAAAATACGAAAAGGTCAACGGTGTAATTGACTATGCAGAGGCAACATGCGGAAAAGGTTATGCATATTATCTTGCATGGTTTCTTGTGAATGTTTATTATCCGGGAATGACATCGGTTCTCTCCTGGGTTTCTGCAAGATATTTCGGTGTTCTTTTCGGCTGGGATATGGTAAGCGCAGAAGTATTTGTTCTTGCAGGATTCTTTCTTATTTCATCCTACACCCTCAATGCACTTTCTCCCAAGCTGGCAGGCAAATTCCAGGTCAGCGCAACTATTATAAAACTTATTCCCATATGTCTGATGGCTGTAATCGGAACTGTTGTCGGTTTTTCAAACGGCACGCTTACATCTAATTTTACAAATGTTGTAAGTGATGTTGCAGGCGGTAACGGCGGCGGACTTTTTGCAGCTGTTGTTGCAACAGTTTTTGCATATGAGGGATGGATTGTTACAACATCAATCAATGCGGAGCTTAAAAATCCTAAAAAGAATCTTCCCCTTGCACTTGTAATCGGTGCAACAATTGTAGTTATTGCATATGTATTTTATTACATCGGTGTGGCAGGCGGAGCATCAAGTGAAGTGCTTATAAAAGAAGGCGCAACAACTGCATTCACAAATGTTTTCGGTACGGTTGGCGGTGCATTCCTTAATATCTGTATTGTTGTTTCATGCCTTGGTACTCTTAACGGGCTTATGGTTGGTGAAAGCCGCGGTATGTATGCGATTGCGGCAAGAAATGAAGGTCCTGCAAAAGAAATGTTCAGTCAGATTGACAAAGTGACCAACATGACAACAAATTCAGCTATCTGGGGCTTGTTTATAAGCGGAGCATGGCTTGTATATTTTTACGGTGCAAATCTTACTGACGGATGGTTCGGGTATTTTAATTTTGATTCTTCAGAGCTTCCCATTATCACCGTTTACGGTATGTATATACCGATGATGATAATGTGGATGAAAAAGGAAAAAGACATGGGTGCCATGAAGAGATTTATTCTTCCAGGTCTTGCAATAATTTCCTGCGCATTTATGGTGTTTGCGGCATTTTATTCACACGGCTATACGCCCTATATAACAGCAAAAGCGAACGGCAGTTTCTCCTGTCCCGCACTTTTTTATCTGATTGTTTTTGCTGTGGTTATGATTGCAGGAGCCTTTTTCAGAAACGGCAGAAAAAACAAAAAATAGACAGTTATAGACAGTTTTTACAAAACCACACTTCGGTGTGGTTTTTTATTGTGCGGGACGCAGAAAACGATGTAATTGTATTGACTTTTGGCTTTTATGTGTATAGAATATGTGCGTTTGTAGAAAAAGATAAAGGTGAATGCGAATGAAAAATTTCTATCTTAAACCCGAATTGTTCAATTCATTGAAATCATATTCAAAACAGCAGTTTGTTAAGGATATTACGGCAGGTGTAATTGTTGCAATCATTGCCTTGCCCCTTTCAATTGCTCTTGCACTGGCATCGGGTGTTGAACCTGCATGCGGTATCTATACGGCAATTGCGGCAGGTTTTGTTGTTTCTTTCCTTGGCGGCAGCAGTGTTCAGATTGCAGGACCCACGGCAGCTTTTGCAACAGTTGTTGCAGGTGTTGTGGCAACGGCAGGAATGGACGGTCTTTTCATTGCAACGGTAATGGCAGGTATAATGCTGATTATAATGGGTGTGTTCAAACTCGGCTCACTCATCAGATTTATTCCCCAGACAATTACAACAGGTTTTACATCAGGTATTGCTGTTACAATTTTTCTCGGTCAGATAAAGGATTTTATAGGTCTCAGATACGCTGACGGAATAAAACCCATTGAAACAATTGAAAAAATAGAAGCAAATATATCGGCAATAGATACATTCAGCTGGCAGTCATTGGTTATCGGTATTATAAGCCTTCTGATTCTTGTGCTGTGTCCGAACTATGTAAAAAGAGTTCCGCCCTCACTTGTAGCTGTTGTTGCAGGTGCTCTTCTTGTGGGATTTGTTCCCGTTTTCGGAGACGGTGTTGCAACAATCGGTGAGCTCTATTCCATCCCCTCGGGCTTACCTGCAGTTGATTTCGCTTCTTTCGATTTCAGCACAGAAAAGATTGTTTCTCTTCTGCCTGATGCCTTTACAATTGCGATTCTTGCGGCAATTGAGTCGTTGTTGTCATGTGTTGTTGCAGACGGTATGGTTAATAAAAAACACAATTCAAACAGTGAACTTGTGGCTCAGGGTATAGGCAATATTGCATCTGTTTGTTTCGGCGGTATTCCCGCAACCGGTGCTATTGCAAGAACAGCGGCAAACATAAGAAACGGCGGCAGAACTCCCGTAGCCGGAATGGTTCATGCTGTTATTCTTCTGCTTGTTCTTCTTTTCCTTATGCCCTATGCAGGACTTATTCCCATGCCTACAATTGCGGCAATTCTCTTTATTGTTGCGTACAATATGAGTGAGTGGCGCAAGTTTGCGAAAATTGTGAAAAAAGGTCCGATTACAGACACATTGGTGTTGATTCTTACATTTGTTCTTACAATAATTTTTGACCTTGTTGTTGCCATTGCGGCAGGACTTGCAGTTGCATTTGTTTTTGCAATGATAAACAAAATAAAAAATAAGAAAAAAGCATAATTTAATCAAAAACAGGAGCTCTGCGTTTGCAGCTCCTGTTTTTTGTTAGGATTGGGTTGGTTTGCTCCATCTTGATTTCGCATTTTCCTTGTTTCTGTTACAGATTTCTTCATATTTTTTCTTATCCTGATCAAGCGTTTCTTTTATCATAAAAAATATGAGTTGAGTCTTTTCGTTCAGGTTTGCGGATATTGTTTTTTCGCGTTCGTAAATATAAATTGCCCGTAAAAGGCAACCAAGTTCTTCATCTGTCAGCAGATTGAACCAGTGCCAGTAGTCATGGTATAAGAGAAAGGAATTTTTTTGTTTCATTTTTGCTCAACCCCTTTGATGTTTTTTTGTGCTTTTATTATAGAACATATGTTTGCCATTGTCAAGTGTGAGTATGAAAAAACAGATGCAGAATTTTGCGATTCAGCATCTGTTTTTTTAATATCAGGTTTGAAATGTGTCGAGCTGAGCAACAACTCTGAGTATCATTCTTGCGTCGGAAGCAGTAATTTCACCGTCTTCGTTGACATCGGCAGCATACATAAGTCCTTTGTCAATCGTGTCCATTCCCGAGGAGCAGCGGAGTGTATAACGTGCATCGGAAGCACTCAATTCACCGTCGCAGTTGGCATCACCTTTTTCGGCTTTTTCAACAACAGTAAGCACTGCTTGTTGTAATTCGATTGTTGTTGAATCTGCATCGGTTACAACTGCATATGCAGTGTACTCACCGCTTTCAGGAACAATAAATGATACTGTGTCTGTATTTTTCAGTGTTTTTTCAAGAACTTTATCACCCTTGAAATAAACAATAAATGTACATGAGTAATTTCCCGAGCCGCCGCTTACGTTTGCAGAGCATGAAACAGTTTTTCCTATTGCTGCGTGATACTGTGAAAATGTCAGTTTTGCCGACAGTTTTTCAACAACAAGAATGTTTTCACTTTTTACGGATACAGCCTGTGCGCGGTCATCTGTTATATTAACAGTTACATTATACACACCCGGCTCCGTGGGTGCAAAAATAAACTGTTTTTCAGTTGTGAAAGGGGTACTTTCAACAACAGTGTCTTCATTATGATAAACGGTGTATGAATATTTCAGATTGTTTTCACCGCCTGAAACATCGACTATCCAACAGATCTGTTCACCCAGGAAAATCTGTGATGCGTTCGCAGTGAATGATTTTGCAACAATGGGTTCAAGAATTTCTGTTTCGTTGCTTGTTGTTGATGCAGTTTTGCCGCTTACGGTGTCACGTGCTGTTACAACCGCAGTGTATTTCCCGGTTTTTTCAACAGTGTATGTCAGGTCTGAGAAATCATTGTAATTTCTTTTGTAAACAACTTTTCCGTCTTTGTATACATCGAATGCGTAAAGGTATCTGCCGCTGCCGTTGGCTGCCTGTGCGGACCATTTTATTACGCCGCCGTTAACTCCGTCGGAGTTGGAAGATACGGTAATACTGAATTCGGGGGCGGGAGGTGTTGCGGAGGGAACATTTATTGCATTCAACTGAACATAAGAGTAATTTCCCGATGCGTCAAAAGCGTAGATATATGTGTAATAATTACCTGAACGGTTGCCGAATTCACTTATGTTGAGGGTAAAACTTGCATCGGAAGTGGAGTCATTTCTGTACCATATTGCTTTTTCCGAGCCGTCATCCTGATGATAAACGGCAAACAGTATTTCTGTTACCTTATCGTTGTCTGAAACGCTGCAGGAAATGGTATATCCCGAATTTGTGAGTCCCGACAATGCAACGTTGCTGATTTCGGGAGCCTGAGTATCTTTCGGCGGAGTGGGCACAACGATTACTTCGTCTGAATATTCTTCCCATTTCAGTGAAATGCAGAAGTTATAGGTTCTTGTTCGTCTTGAACTCTTGTTTGATGTGTTATAAAGATTTTTGAGCGTTGCAACACCGTATGTGTTTATAACTTTTTTGTGGAATTTTGCCGCACCGGTATAACCGTTCTGATTTTCATAGTCGGCAAAGAAAACAAGTGCCGCAGGATCTGTAATGCCGAGATTTATACCGTGGTTAATATATTTGCTGATGTATTCTTTGGCTGTTTTGTCCTGAACTTCACGGCTTTCCTGAGTTGCAAGAAGAACGGACATAACCGAAGCTTCAGCCTTTGTTGCAATTCTTGTTTCCCAGTATCTTGTTGTTATGATTTCGTTGTAAAGTGATCTGCCGAGGATACTGAGTGCCTGATTCGGATTTTTTGCTATGATTTCTTTCAGCAGATTCAATGCGTTTGTTGCGTGCCAGCCGAGTTTGCCTATACTGAGTGCACCGTTGTCGTTTCTTACAACAGTTGTGTAATTACCTTCGTTGGATATGATTATTTTTGTTGCCGCATTCAGAATCTGGTCTGAACTGACTGCCGCAGCATTCAAAGGGCATGAAGTAATGAGTATAAGTATTGTCATTATGAATGAAACTGCCCGTAAAACTTTTATTTTCATAAAAAAGCTCCCTGCAATATTTAACATTATCGTATTTATTTTAACACTTTTTGACTTTTTGGTCAACAGGAAAGATTTTTAAAGCAGTTATGGGAAAATATTCATAAAATATTGAATATTAACGAATTTATTGTTAAAAAAAAGTCATTTTTTTATGTAAAAATGATTTGAAAGTATAGATTTATTTAAAATATTATGCTATAATGATTCAGCATATATAAAAATCAATTCGGCACTGTGCCGATACATTGATCGGAGGATAAATTTCAATGAAAAAGAAAATCAGCTCAATGCCTTTTACAGGCACTCCCGAACAGGAAGCACAGCTTAAGGAAGTTATTGCAAAATATGCAGGAGACAAGAGCAACCTTATGGCAGTAATGCAGGAAGCTCAGGGTATTTACGGCTATCTTCCCAGAGAAGTTCAGGTTATGATTGCTGAAGGTATGAACGTACCTCTTGAAAAGGTTTACGGCGTAGCAACATTCTATGCACAGTTCTCACTTTCACCCAAGGGTAAGTATAATATTTCAGTTTGTCTCGGTACTGCTTGCTACGTTAAGGGTGCACAGCAGCTTATTGATAAGCTTGAAGAATGTCTCGGCATCAAAGCAGGTGAATGCACAGAAGACGGAAAGTACTCTCTTGAAGCTTGCCGTTGTATCGGTGCCTGCGGTCTTGCTCCCGTTCTTACCGTTAACGAAGATGTTTACGGCAGACTTGTGGGAGACGATATTCCCGGAATTCTTGCAAAATACGAATAATCCCGTTTTACACTAAAACATTCGGTGAGAGGAAAAGGTCTTATGAAGATCGGAATGATAAAAGATTTGCTGGAAGCTGAAGTAATCGGCGGCGCTGATATGCTTGAAACGGAAGTTCATTCCGCCTGCGGAAGCGACATGATGAGTGACGTTCTTGCATATGTTAAAAATCAGGCAGTTCTGCTTACAGGGCTTGTGAATTCACAGGTTATAAGAACAGCAGAAATGATGGATATGCTCTGTCTTGTTTTTGTAAGGGGCAAAAGACCCACACAGGAAATGATTGATCTTGCTGCTGAAAGCGGTATAGCAATTCTTGCGACAGACATGCGTCTTTATGAAGCTTGCGGAAAGCTTTATATGAACGGCCTTGTCGGAAACGGCAGGAAAATATGAGTGAATCATTGATTTTTCATTTTGATGTTGACGGTGATGATTTTACATCTGCCGGTCAGGCATCTGTTCAGGTAAAAAAGAATCTCCGTCGTCTCGGGATTCCTCCTGAAATCATAAGACAGGTTTCAATAGCCATGTATGAGGGTGAAATCAATATGGTCATTCACGCAGGCGGCGGAACAGCAGATGTTATCGTCAGTGAAGACAGAATAGAGATCATTCTTGCCGATACCGGTCCCGGAATTGCAGATATTGATCTTGCAATGCAGGAAGGGTATTCAACGGCTACCGATTCGGTCCGTTCTCTCGGCTTCGGCGCAGGTATGGGACTTCCGAATATGAAACGCTATACTGATGAAATGACTATTGATTCAGTTGTAGGAAAAGGAACAACTATTAAGATGGTTGTAAATCTTTGATTTTTGTGTAATTCATAATTGTAAATCTGATTATAAGAATGTAGAGGTGACGATGATGTATAAGCATTCGGTTGAGCTTGATGTATCAAAATGCACAGGCTGTACAACATGTCTGCGTCATTGTCCCACCGAAGCAATACGAATCCGTGACGGTCGTGCTGTCATAAATGAAGACAGATGTATCGATTGCGGAGAATGTATAAGAGTTTGTCCGAACAATGCAAAGAAGGCAATGTGTTCAAAATTTGAACATTATCAGGATTATAAGTGGAAGATTGCTCTTCCTGCCCCCTCTCTTTACGGTCAGTTTGACAATCTCGAAGATGTGGATACCGTTCTGCAGGGACTTCTTGATATCGGTTTTGACGATGTTTTTGAAGTTGCGAAAGCTGCTGAGTATGCAACGGAATACACACGTCTTTATCTTAGAACCGAAGGAATAAAAAAACCGGTTATCAGTTCAGCTTGTCCCGTTGTGGTAAGACTGATTTCACTGAGATATCCTTACCTCAGGGATAATCTTATCCCGTTGTTGCCTCCCATTGAGATTGCGGCAAAAATGGCAAGACAGAAAGCAAAGGAAGAACATCCGGAGCTTGATGATGCCGATATCGGTCTTTATTTCATTTCACCGTGTCCCGGTAAAGTAAGCTACATAAGAAACGGCTTCGGTAATTATAAGAGTGAAATAGATGTTGTAATATCTCTGAAAGATATTTATTTCAAGCTTATAGCTGCCATGAAAAGGGATAAGAGTCCTTCAATCGCTTCCGAAACAGGAATGATCGGTGTGGGCTGGGCATCCAGCGGCGGTGAATCTTCGGCAATTTTAAATGATGATTACCTTGCGGCAGACGGTATTGAGAATGTAAACAAAGTTCTTGATGCCATAGAAAACGGCAATATTCCGCAGATTGAATTTGTGGAACTTAATGCCTGCACCGGCGGATGTGTCGGAGGAGTAATGACGATTGAAAATCCGTTCATTGCAAGAACCCGTCTTCATTCGGTAAGAAGATATCTTCCCGTTTCGGTGAACAGACTGCCGAAAGATATGCACTATATTCCCGAAAACATTATAAGTGATGAACTTCCGGAATATACGCCCATTTCAAGGCTCAGCAAGAGTTTCAGTGAATCGATGCGTATGATGGCTCAGATTCAGGAAATAAGACAGAGTCTGCCCGGCATTGACTGCGGTGCCTGCGGTTCTCCCAGCTGCAAAGCTTTTGCAGAGGATGTTGTCCGCGGTCAGGCGGATATAAAGCTTTGCCGTGTTATGATTTCCTCCCCGAAAGGAGAAGAATGTGATGACAGTTAAGGGTTTGTGTGAAAACTGCGGTTTTTCTGCTGTTGTTCTTCCGGACGCAGACAGAGAAGTTGCAGGGTGCTATACAGGTGATCTTTTAAGCTGGGTTATGGGCAGAGCAAATGCAGATAATGCATGGATAACAATAATGTCCAATATAAATATACTTGCAGTTGCATCACTTGCAGATGTTTCCTGCATAATTCTTTCAGAGGGCGTGACGGTTGATGATGAAATCATTGCCACCGCGAAAGAGAAAGAAATAAATATTATTTCATCAGCTTTGCCGTCTTATGAAACGGCTGTGAAAGTGTCGGGAATGATATGAACAGATATTATTATGATCTTCACATTCATTCGTGTCTTTCACCCTGCGGTGATGATGATATGACACCGAACAATATTGCCGGCATGGGTGTTCTCAACGGTCTGAACATTATGGCCCTTACAGACCATAATACCTGCCGTAACTGTCCTGCATTTTTTGCGGCAGCAAAGAAAAACGGTATAATCCCCGTGGCAGGAATGGAACTTACAACAGCAGAAGACATTCATGTGGTCTGTCTGTTTGAGGAACTTGAAAAAGCAATGGAGTTTGATGAATTTGTAAGGCAGCACAGACTTCTTATTCCCAACCGAACCGACATTTTCGGTTTTCAGCAGATAATGAATGAAAACGATGAAATAATCGGTGAAGAAGAGTTTCTTCTTTCAAACGCTACCGATATTATGATTGATACGGTGTATGAAACGGTCACGGAAAAAGGCGGAATCTGTTATCCTGCTCATGTTGACAGGGATGCAAACGGAATTATCGCAATGCTCGGTACTTTTCCGTCCCATGAATACATGGAATTTGATGTGGCAGAGTTTCACTCAGGTGAAAACATTGCTGATTATGATGAAAAATATCCTGATCTCAGAAATACGCTCAAGGTTGTGTCGTCAGACGCTCACTATCTGTGGGATATAAAAGAGAAAAAGGAATATTTTGATATAGATGACGAACCGTACAGCAGTGCACTCGTCAGAAAAAAACTTTTTGAAATTTTAAGAAAAGGGAAATTGCTGTGAAAGAACTTTCGCTGAATATTCTTGATATAGCCAAAAATTCCGTAAAGGCAGGAGCTGACACGGTTTTTGTTACACTGACAGAAACTGATACCATGTTCACGATGTCAATCAGTGACAACGGCTGCGGAATGAAACCCGATTTTCTTAAAACGGTAACGGATCCGTTCAGTACAACACGTACAACACGTAAAGTGGGAATGGGTATCCCGTTTCTGAAACTTGCTGCCGAACAGACAGGAGGCAGTTTCAGTATTGAATCAAAACACGAAAGTGATTATCCCGAAAACCACGGCACCGTGACAACTGCTGTTTTTGATAAAACAAGCATCGACTTCACTCCGCTCGGAGATATAATCTCAAGTGTTGTGACTCTCATTCAGGGCAGTCCCGATATCCGCTGGATATTCAGACACACAATGCCGGAAAATGAAGTTGCACTTGACACTCAGGAGCTTAAAGAAGTCCTCGGTGATGTACCTCTTGATAATATTGAGGTTGTCATGTGGATGAAAGGATATCTTGAAGAAGCATATGCTTCTGATAATAACTGATAATAAATAATGAACAATGAATGATTGATTGTAAATTGTACATTGTAAATTGTTAATTATAAAATATGTAATTTATATGAAAGGATAAGATAGAGTATGAAATCATTGGCTGAACTTGCTGCAATCAAAGAAAAGATGCAGAGCAAAGTTGTTCTTCGTGAAGGAAGCAGCGAAACAAGAGTAGTTGTAGGTATGGCTACTTGCGGTATCGCAGCAGGAGCAAGACCGGTTCTTAACGCATTCGTTGAGGAGGTCAGTGCTCAGGGACTTGCAGGCAATGTTATGGTTACACAGACAGGCTGTATCGGTATCTGTCAGTATGAACCCGTTGTTGAAGTTTATGAAGCAGGCAAAGAAAAGGTAACATATGTCAAGATGACACCCGAAAAGGCAAAAGAAGTTGTTGAAAAGCACCTTAAGGGCGGCAATGTTATCGACGAATATACTATTTCTAAGGTATAATTTTTCATTTGTTAATACAAGTTGGAGGTAAAAAATATGATTCGTTCCCAGGTTCTGATATGCGGCGGTACAGGCTGTACATCATCGGGCAGTGTTACTCTTATTGAAGAGTTTGAAAAACACATTGCGGAAAACGGTCTTGCTGAAGAAGTAAAAATCGTCAAGACAGGCTGTTTCGGTCTTTGTGCATTAGGTCCCGTTGTTATCGTATATCCCGATGGCACATTCTACTCAAGAGTTCAGAAGGATGATGTTGCAGAAATCGTTTCTGAACATCTTCTCAAAGGTAGAACAGTTGATCGTCTTGTTTATTCAGATGTTGATGAAAGCGTTAAGGAAGAAGCTCTTCATGTTTCTCTCAGCGACACAACATTCTATAAGTCACAGAAGCGTGTAGCTCTTCGTAACTGCGGTGTTATTAACCCCGAAAGCATCGATGAGTACATCGCAATGGATGGTTATGCAGCTCTCGGTAAGGCTCTTACAGAGATGACTCCCGAAGATGTTATCCAGACAATCAAAGATTCAGGTCTTCGCGGAAGAGGCGGCGGCGGATTCCCCACAGGTCTCAAATGGAGCTTCACAGCAGCACAGCCCAAGGGCCAGAAATATGTAGTATGTAACGCTGACGAAGGTGACCCCGGTGCATTCATGGACCGTTCAGTTCTTGAAGGCGACCCCCATTGTCTTGTTGAAGCTATGGCTATCTGCGGTTACGCAACAGGTGCTTCAGAAGGTTACGTTTACGTTCGTGCTGAATATCCCATCGCTGTTGCACGTCTTCAGAAGGCTATTGACGATGCAAGAGAATACGGCCTTCTCGGTAAGGACATCTTCGGTTCAGGTTTCGACTTCGATCTCTTCATCCGTCTCGGTGCAGGTGCATTCGTATGCGGTGAAGAAACAGCTCTTATGACATCAATCGAAGGTAACCGTGGTGAGCCTCGTCCCCG
>JAZOUN010000138.1:0-11501 GCA_045658165.1 Acutalibacteraceae bacterium | reverse complement strand
ATTTTCCATAAGGTCAATATCGCAGATTTCCCCTTTTAATACGGTGCGAACACCCAAAAGATCGTAAACAATGAGCTCATCGTCTTTACAAATAACCCTTGCAACATTTTTTAAGAGAAAAACATTTTCATCATCACTTTTTTTGTAAATTGATGAAAGACACATTATCAGCCCTCCGATTCATTTATCGCCTGATTGATTTTTTCGGTTGATTTATTCAGAAGATCTACTGCTTCTTTTATAAGAGTCGCAGTATTTTCGGGTAGTGAAGCGACTGTTTCCATAAGCTCCTCGGCGTGATGGGCATTATGATGTGACATATATTTAAGTAATGCAATAGTTTCTTCGGCAGATGTATGGTTGTGATTATGTTCCATTTCAGCTTTTCTCCTTATTCTTTTTTAAATGCAATTCTCTGAGGCCTTCCACTTCATCGCAAATCAGCTTAAGTTTACACGATGCGCAGTCGAGTTCATCAAGCTGTAATGTACTATGTACCGCGTCGGTAATTCTTTTTGCTTTCTGAGCAAGATCTGAAAGAGCTCTGTAATCAAAGTCTTTTTTTGTAATGAATACAGTCCTTACAGATTCAACATCGTCACTTTCCTTGAATGCACGGATTAAACTGCAACCTATATTCATAAATGATAACGGCGGGTCTGACTGTAAAGCAGTCTTTGCCACACGCACCTGCTCTCTTGATGTTGATGGTGAAACGCGGATGTGATAGCCTTCGGGATATAGCTGAAAAACGGTAAAACTGATATTTTTAAGCTGTTCCATAGTGATGTCTTCATCATTTTTACTTTTGAGATTAATAAAGGTCAAATGAGCAAACGGAGTATCCTCTGTTATTTCACTCAAATCAGGTCCGTACAGAATCACTTCATCCTGCATAGTCGGTAAATCCGTAAACACAATACTTCCGACTGCGGCTTTTCCGCTTCCGCCCAATTCATAAGCAGTATCACTGCGAAAGAGAATTGAATTTTTTTCACCGTTCCCTGCACAGAGTTCATCACTATATAAAACTGATTTATCCACAGTTTCGGGAAGCAGTGAAATCATTTTTTCTGTTACTTCGGCAAATATTTTCATAATCAGTTTTCCTCCAACAGAGAAAACAGTGCCTTTTCGGCTCCTTTATACAACGGAGAGTCAACCGACAGACTGAAAACGCTTTCGCCATGCATATCATTTTCAGCCTGATTTTCATCGTCTCCGATTACTGAAAGTACGGCCGGTATACCCGAAACTGAATCTGCATTAAATGAACTTCTTACCCGATTAAAGATAACTCCGCTTTTTTCAAAATCAGTCAGTTTATCTGCTACTTCTTCAATTGCAGAGATAACACTGATGCCTTTTTTGCTGCCGTCACTCACAAGTACAAGATATGTAATTTTTTCCATCACCCGACGGTTAATCTGCTCTATGCCTGCTTCTCCGTCAATAACAACAAAATCATAATTTTCACAAAGCATTTCAATTACCTGTTTGAGATAAGCATTGACCTTGCAGTAGCATCCTGCAGCTTCGGGTCTTCCGATTGCAAGAAACGAAATGTTATCTTTTTCGCAAATCGCATCAAGCAGATGAAATTCAGCTTCACTTAAAAGCTCAATAGCCTGTGAGGTCTGACCTTTTTCAATGTTATCTGCAATCTGAATACGGATATCATCGAGAGTAAGTTCAGGATGCATCTGTAAAGCCACAGAAAGGCCGACAGCAGGATCAGCATCAACGGCAAGAATTTTCTTATCGGGAAATTTCTGAGATAATATCCGTATAAAAGCTGAAGAAAGAGACGTTTTTCCTACACCGCCCTTTCCCACAAAAGCAAAGATTTTTGTTTCCATAAACATCACCTTTATATTATAACAAATGTTTAATATTTGTATAGGTTTTATGTATAGACTATTATTATATATGATAACACAGGTATAAAAAAAACTCAACAAAAAAGGTACATAAAGTCAAAATTTATCAACTTCATAAAAAAACATCAGAATTGATTGTTTACTCTGACAACCTATAATTTCAATAATGAAAATAGTCTGTTTCCTGCAATAAAAAATACCCGTTTTAAGAAATCGTATTTCTTAAAAACAGGTCTTATGTATAGTATTTTTATTAAATTTGCTTATTGCACCGGTTCAAAACCGGGTGGTCTTAAAAAAGGGACGTTTTGGGACTATTGGGAAATAGTCGATTTTTTCGGCATAAAAAAGCCGAAAACCCTTGATTTTACAAGGGTTTTCGAGGAGAGGTTCTAAAGTGAGACCTCATCATGGAGCTACTAACCGGATTTGAACCGGTGGCCTCATCCTTACCAAGGATGCACTCTACCGACTGAGCTATAGTAGCAATTATTGGCGACCCGGAACGGGCTCGAACCGTCGACCTCTAGCGTGACAGGCTAGCGTTCTGACCAACTGAACTACCGGGCCAATTTGCAACGAAACTATTATACACATGTATATTAATTTTGTCAAGTGGGAATTTTATTATATTATCCATTTGCATAGGCCTGTTATAATACACAATATATTGACTTTAGTGTAAAATTTGATGTATAATTATTTTGACAAAAAGGAAAGTTGTGATTACTAATGATTAAAACAAAAGATGACTATAAAAGATATTTAGAACAGGATGCACTGGCAGCAAGACGGATGGAAAGAAAATACTTCGGTATTTTTGACTACGTATGGAAATTTCAGAAGTGTTACAGAAAATGTGAATATCATCGTTCTTTCAGCAAAAGTAAAAAATTATTGTTTATATTTCCGATTATTTGGAATTTGTTGAAATATAAGAGACTCTCTTTGAAATTAGGTTTTTCAATACCTTTGGAGGCTCAGATTGAGGAAGGTTTTTCTATTGCTCATTATGGAACTGTAGTTATTGCTTCTGCTGCACGTATTGGTAAAAATTGCAGAATGCATGAAGGTGTAAATATTGGTGCAACCAACGGCAGTACAAAAGCTCCTGTTATAGGTAACAATGTTTTTATCGGAACCGGTGCAAAAATAATCGGAGATATATCAATAGCTGATGATGTTGCTATTGGTGCAAATGCTGTGGTTGTAAAAAGTATAACAGAACCCGGAACAACATGGGGTGGGGTTCCTGCTGTAAAGATCAGTTCAAACAATTCTCATTCAATGTTATCTCCATATCTGTTTGATAAATAATTTAATTTGTATGTATTATAATAAATTAAACCTCATTAAATTCCGCATCGAGTAAAATCGGTGTGGTTTTTTTGATTATGTCTTGGTTAATATAATTTATTTACAAAAAAGCTTGTTAAAATTAAAAAGTTGTGATATTATATGCAAGTTGTTTAAATAATAAAAAAGGTGATTCTATGGAACGTGAGAATTTCGGTTCGAGAATAGGTTTTATTCTTATTTCGGCAGGTTGTGCCATCGGACTTGGCAATGTATGGAGATTTCCTTCAATGGTCGGTCAGTACGGCGGTGCGGCATTCATTCTTATTTATCTTATATTCCTTGTTATTTTCGGCCTTCCCATAATGACTATGGAATTTGCAGTTGGCAGAGCAAGTAAAAAGACTGTTGCATCTGCTTTCAGAACGCTTGAAAAACCCGGTGCAAAATGGCA
Organism: Acutalibacteraceae bacterium; assembly: GCA_045658165.1. Lineage (GTDB taxonomy): Bacteria > Bacillota > Clostridia > Oscillospirales > Acutalibacteraceae > UBA1081. Next base: position 7,871 of record JAZOUN010000138.1, on the reverse strand, counting down.
TCTTTTCGGCGGAGTAGGTGTTGTCGGTAATTATCTGCTGATGATGTTTTACACCACCGTTACAGGGTGGATGTTTGCTTACTTTGTAAAAATGCTGAAAGGTGATTTTGTCGGTCAGACGGCAACACAGGTTTCAGATCAGTTCGGTCAGCTCACGTCAGATCCTGTTATGCTTGTCGGCTTTATGATACTTGCTGTTGTGCTCGGATTCCTTATCTGTTCGCTTGGACTTGAAAAAGGTGTTGAAAAAATCACAAAGGTAATGATGCTTGCTCTTCTCGGAATTATTTCCGTACTTGCAGTCAGAGCTGTTACTCTTCCCGGTGCCGCAGAAGGACTTAAGTATTATCTTGTTCCCGATTTTGGCAGAATGGTTGAGCAGGGAATAGGCAATGTTGTTTTTGCCGCCCTCGGTCAGGCATTCTTCACGCTTTCAATCGGTATGGGGTCTATGACTATTTTCGGAAGCTATATCAGCCGTGACAGAAGACTTTTCGGTGAATCTGTTATCATTTCACTGCTTGATACTTTTGTTGCATTTGTTGCAGGACTTGTTGTTATTCCTTCATGTTTTTCATTCGGTGTTGATCCCGGTGCAGGTCCCGGACTTGTATTCCAGACACTTCCCAACATCTTCAATCAGATGGCAGGCGGCAGAATCTGGGGGGCACTTTTCTTCCTCTTTATGATTTTTGCTGCAATGTCAACAGTTGTGGGCGTGTTTGAAAATATCGTTGCATTCGGTATGGAAAAGGGCTGGAGCAGAAAAAAGTCAAGCATAATCAATCTTGTTCTTGTGCTTGTTCTTTCATTACCCTGTGCGCTCGGTTTCAATGTCCTTTCAGGTATTCAGCCTTTCGGTGCGGGAAGTAATATTATGGATCTTGAAGATTTCATAATTTCAAATAATATCCTTCCTCTCGGTTCTCTTGTTTTTGTTCTTTTCTGTACAAGCAAGAAGTACGGTTGGGGATGGAAGAATTATCTTGAAGAGGCAAATGCAGGTCAGGGACTGAAACTTCCCGGAAAACTGCGTGTTTACTGCACATTTATCCTTCCCGTTATACTGCTTGTTGTATGGGTTCAGGGGTATATTTCAAAGTTTTTTGCATAAAAGGTACGGATATTGCAGATATATGCAATATCCGTTATTATTTATTTAAAGTATTGCAAAATATATATAAAAGTGATACACTCATGTTGCAATTATTTTTTTTCGGAGATTATTATGAAAGTTATTGTTGCCGGGTGCGGAAAAATCGGCCGTACAGTTGTTGGCAGTCTTGTTGCTGAAGAACATGACGTTATTGCCATTGATCTTGATAAGGATGTTCTTGAAGATCTGACAAATACTTATGATATTATGACTATCTGCGGTAACTGCGCAGACAGTGATGTTCTTGAAGAATGCGGAATTGACAGCGCAGCGCTGTTTGTTGCGCTTACAAATCTTGACGAACTCAATATGCTAAGTTGTTTTATCGCAAAAAGGATGGGCGCGGGAAATACCATTGCACGTATCCGTAATCCCGAATATAATGATAACAGTCTCGGGTTCCTTAAACAGGAGCTTGACCTTAATATGGCTATAAATCCTGATATGCTTACAGCACATGAACTTTATAATATATTGAAACTTCCTTCAGCCGTTAAAATTGAGAATTTTTCAAGACGAAATTTTGAAATGGTTGAACTTATAATTAAAGAGGGTTCTGAGCTTGACGGTGTAAAACTCAGCGAACTGAAAGGTAAATATAATTCAAAAGTTCTCATCTGCGCAGTGCAGAGAGGGGAGATCGTTTATATTCCCGACGGTAATTTTGTGCTCAGAAACGGTGATAAAATAGGTATTTCAGCGGCACCTTCAGACATTCTTAAACTTCTTAAGACATTAGGGCTTCTGCAGAAGCAGTCAAAGAATGTTATGATTCTCGGCGGAAGCAAATCAGCATTTTACCTTGCAAAAATGCTTATAAATTCAGGCGCATCGGTAAAAATCATTGAAAAAGATATTGAAAGATGCAATGAACTTTGTCAGGAGCTTCCTAAAGCTATGATAATATGCGGTGACGGTGCTCAGCAGGAACTTCTGCTTGAAGAAGGTCTGCGTTCAATGGATGCATTTGTCGCTCTGACAGGAATGGATGAAGAAAACATTCTTATTTCAATTTATGCTGCCGCAAACAGCGTTCCTAAAGTTATTTCAAAGGTAAACAGAACAGAACTCGGAATTATGGCAACAAGACTGGGACTTGACTGTATTGTTTATCCGAAAAATGTTACTTCAGATATCTTTGTAAGATATGCCCGTGCGTTAAAAAATTCTATGGGCAGCAATGTTGAGACACTTTATAAAATTATGGACGGTAAAGCTGAAGCTCTTGAATTCAGGGTTCATCCTGAATCAGATATTACAGAAAAGCCGCTTAAAGAATTGCAGTTCAAGAAAGATATTCTTATTGCCGGAATTATCAGAGGGAAAAAGACAATAATTCCCGGCGGTGATGATGTTATTCTTGCAAGTGACAGAGTTATTGTTGTTTCCCGTGATAAAAAGCTTCACGATCTGTCAGATATTCTTGAGATGTACTAGAGGATTGTTATGAATCGTAGATTTGTTTTTTATTTGCTGGGGCAGATTTTTAAGGCAACGGCAGCACTGATGATATTGCCGCTGATTGTGTCTGCTGTTTATACTGAAGAAAGCTTTTTTGCATTTTTTATTACAATAGGTATATGTCTTGTAGTCGGGTTTGCACTTTCTCTTGCCTGCAGAACGGAAGACAGGGTAATTTATGCAAAAGAAGGCTTTATTATAGTTGCTCTTGCATGGATATGTATGTCAGCCGCAGGAGCATTGCCTTTTGTGCTAAGCGGAGAAATTCCGTCTTATATAGATGCGTTTTTTGAAACGGTAAGTGGTTTTACAACAACCGGTGCATCTGTTCTGCGTGATGTGGAAGCTCTTAGCAGAGGAACTCTTTTCTGGCGAAGCTTTACCCACTGGATAGGCGGTATGGGTGTTCTTGTATTTATTATGGCTGTAATTCCTGCATCAACAGACCGTTCAATTCATATTCTCAGAGCAGAAGTTCCCGGTCCTATTGTAGGTAAACTTGCACCTAAAATGCGTGAAACTGCAATAATACTTTATCTTATCTATGTTGCGCTCACCGTTATTGAAATAGGATTTCTTCTTGTGGGCGGAATGCCATTTTTTGACAGCGTTGTTCATGCGTTCGGTACGGCAGGTACCGGTGGATTCGGAATAAAGAGTGACAGTATTGCATCATACAGTCCGTATCTTCAGTGGGTTATTACTGTATTTATGATGATTTTTGGTGTAAACTTCAATCTTTATTACCTCATAATTATAAAAAAATTCAAGAGTATATTCAAAAGCGAAGAACTCTGGTGTTATGTGGGAATTGCCGTTCTCTCAACAGTTCTTATCACTGTGAATATAATTGATATGACAGGAAGTGTTTCTGACAGTATCAGGGCAGCCGCATTCCAGGTGGCATCTGTTATTACAACAACAGGTTACGCAACAGCAGATTTCAATCTCTGGCCCGAGCTTTCAAAAACAATATTGCTTATACTTATGTTTATTGGGTCCTGTGCAGGTTCAACGGCAGGCGGATTCAAGATTTCCCGTGTTATTCTTCTTTTTAAAATGATAAAAAGAGAAATCAAGCAGTTACTTCATCCCCGTGCAGTTTCTGTTATCCGTTTTGAAGGTAAAAAAGTTGACGAACCTGTTATGAAAACACTGTCTGCATATACAGCGATTTACCTTGTTTGTTTTATTGCCGTATTTGTGCTTATTTCATTTGATCAGTTCGATATTCTCACTAATTTCAGTGCAGCTGCCGCTTGTTTCAATAATATTGGTCCCGGTCTTGGTGCTGTAGGTCCTGCGGCTAATTATGCTGATTTTTCTGTTTTTTCAAAAATAGTTTTATCATTTTCCATGCTTCTCGGCAGACTTGAGATATACCCGATATTGTTTGTTATGTCAAGATCTGCATGGTCAAAAAGATAAGAGGGATAGATAATGCCTTTTCAGATAGTCAGAAATGACATTACAAAGATGGATGTTGATATTATAGTCAATGCTGCAAACACACAGCTTCGTAAAGGAGGCGGTGTCTGCGGTGCAGTCTTCAATGCTGCAGGTGCAGAACAACTTGAAGCCGAATGTAAAAAGATCGGTCATTGTGATGTTGGTTCGGCTGTTATAACAAATGGTTTTTCACTTTCCGAATATATAATTCATGCAGTGGGGCCTGTATGGAAAGGCGGCTTTTTCGGTGAAAAGGAAAAACTTCAGTCGTGTTACAGAAATATTCTCAGCCTTGCTTCTGAAGTGAATGCTGGAAGTATTGCAATTCCGCTTGTTTCTTCGGGTGTTTACGGTTATCCGAAAGATAAGGCGATGAAATTGGCTGTTGAAACGATTATTTCGAGTGAATATCTGCCCGATATGGATATTTATCTTGTTTTGTTTGATAAAAACGCAGTTGTTCAGGGTAAGAAATACAGTAAAATTCAGGAATTCATCGACGATAATTATATTGAAGAGTATCCTTTTGCCAGAAGAACAAGTCAAAAACAGAGCATTGAGCTTTGTGAATGCATGTGCATGCCTTCAATGTCTATTGAAAATGCTTTGGAAAACCTTGATGAATCATTTGCCGAAGCACTTCTTCGCATGATTGATGAAAAAGGGCTGAAAGATTCAGATGTTTACAAAAAAGCAAACATCGACAGAAAGCATTTTTCAAAAATAAGAAACAACAAAGATTATAAACCGAAAAAAAGCACAGTCATTTCATTTGCGATAGCGCTTGAACTTTCTCTCGCTGAAACAAATGCTTTTCTTGAAAAAGCAGGTTATATTCTTTCTCACAGCAACAAGGCTGATGTTATAATTGAATATTTTATTGAAAATAAAAAATATGACATATTTGAAATAAATGAAGCATTATTCAGCTTTGACCAGCCGTTGTTAGGTATGTAAAAATGTCGCTTTACGGGCGACCATAAAAGATAATAAATCTCCTATAATATGATTGTAAGTGAAAAACACAAACATATTACAGGAGGTTTTTTTAATGAAAAAGACAAACAACAATCTTACAGAAATGGTATTCATTCTTGACAGAAGCGGTTCAATGTTCGGACTTGAAAAAGACACAATCGGCGGATTCAATTCAATGCTCGAAAAACAGAAAAATGAACAGGGGGAAGCATTTGTTACAACAATTCTTTTTGATAATGACTATAAGATTCTTCACGACAGACTTGATGTTAACGATGTTCCTGAAATGACCGAAAAAGATTATCAGGTAAGAGGTTCAACAGCTCTTATCGATGCCATCGGCAGAACAATTTCGCACATCGCAAATATTCATAAGTATCAGAAAAAAGAAGATGTGCCTGTAAATACGGTGTTTGTTATAATAACAGACGGAATGGAAAATGCGAGCTGTATCTATTCATCTGAAAAAGTAAAAAAAATGATTGAGCATGAAAAGGAAAAATACGGCTGGGAGTTCATTTTCCTTGGTGCGAATATCGATGCTGTTGAAACTGCAAGACATTTCGGAATCGGCTCAGACAGAGCAATAAAATATAAATCTGACAGTCAGGGGACAAGACTCAATTATGAAGTTGTTTCTGATGCTGTATCATGTTGCAGAATGAATATTCCTATCAAAGCCGACTGGTCAGCAAGGATTGATGAGGATTTTAATAAGAGAAAATAATAATTTGTTGACTCGGTACAGATAAATTATTGCGTGAAGAATGAGACGAGAGAAGTGACGAACGGAGGAAGGGGCAGTCCCTTATGCCCATTGTTGTAGACACTGATCACTTGCTAATAAAAAAACCGCCCTGCCAGGGCGGTTTTGCTTTTTACAGTTCATATATTCCGGAGTCAAGAACTACAATTTCTTTATCTCTGAAACGGAAGTATTTATTTACCGGTTCTGCAAATTCCAGATAATCGGTAACATTGAGAGTATCAATATCAATTTTCCTTATTTCACAGGAAGCTTTATTGCATACAAACAGTCCGTCTGTATAATATGAAACGGAAATCGGCATGTTGAATGCAGTATTGTCATCGCCGCCGATTCTCATAATTATTTTCTGAGCTGATACGGAATATCTGATAACAGCATTTCTCTGCGGTACAACACTCCAGATGCTGTTACCGTCAAAAGCAACATCTCTTGCAGGTGCATTATTATAATAAAGATCACCGGTTTTTATGATTTTGCCTTTGTCATCAAAGTAACCCATTTCTCCCGTGGGATAAATCACAACGGTATGATGGTTTGGAAGTTTGACTGTATCGCAGGTTATGAAATCACCGAGTTTTGCCGTGATTTTTTCATAAGCCATGCCGAATTTGTTGAGCAGATAAACACTTTTTGTTACAGTGGTTATTTCGCCTGACAGTGCATCATAACTGAAAAATGATACTCTGTTTGTGTTATCTTTTGTTTTTTCACTTCTTACGAAAATAAGTCCTGCTGAAAAGGGAACGATATCGATAACGTTTACATTAAGAATCCTTTTCACTGTATTTCCTCCGAATTGGTTATGTTGTAGCACAATGTCATAAGACTGTCATTCAGATGAACATTTTCTACAATTGTGTCAGGGAAGTCATCAGCGATATTGTAATGGCTGAAATTCCAGAATGCTTTTATGTTGCATTCAACAAGCTTTTCTGTTACAGCTTTTCCTGCTGATGAGGGAATACATAAAATTGCAGCTGTGGGATTGTTTTCTTCACAGAATTCTGCAATTTCGTCAAAATTTCTGATTACGGTATTGTTGATTTCAGTACCTGCAAGGCTTTTATCCGAATCAAAAATACCTATAAGTTTAAAGCCTCTTTTCTGAAAATTGAGGTGCTGGGCAATCGCTTTTCCGAGATTGCCCACACCAACAAGAATGACTTTGAAATAATTGTCAATACCAATTATGTGACCGATATTTTCCCTCAGCTGAACAACGTTGTAGCCGTAGCCCTGCTGTCCGAAACCTCCGAAGTGGTTCAGGTCCTGCCGTATCTGTGATGCAGTCAGTCCCATTCTTGAGGAAAGCTCACCTGAGGAGATTCTTTCAATACCTTCATCAAGCAACATACCGAGGAATCGGTAGTAACGGGGAAGTCTTGAAATAACATTCTTCGGAATTGATGTATTGTTTTTCATAATCAGAGTGATGCAACAGTATCCATAACATACTGACCGAATTCACGGCATGTACAACCATTGTCTCTGCCTGTGATAGCCATTTTCTTTTCTGTAAGCATACAGATGTCAAGAGCCTTTTCAAGCTTGTCTGCTTCTGCCTGCTTGCCGATGTGTGAAAGAAGCATTACAGCAGCTCTGAGCATTGAGCAGGGGTCTGCGTACTGTGCTCTGCCTTCTTTGACCATTCTGGGAGCTGAGCCGTGGATTGCTTCAAACATAGCGTACTTCTTGCCGAGGTTAGCTGAACCTGCAGTACCTACACCGCCCTGGAATTCAGCAGCTTCGTCAGTGATGATATCACCGTAAAGGTTGGGAAGAATGAATACCTTAAAATCTGTTCTTCTCTTGGGGTCGATAAGCTTAGCTGTTGTAATATCAATATACCATTCATCTGTTGTGATTTCAGGATAATCTTTACCAACTTCTTTGCAGAGGTTAAGGAACTTACCGTCTGTTGTCTTGATAACGTTTGCCTTCTGGATGATTGAAACTCTGTCCTTCTTGTTGTTTCTTGCATAGTCATAAGCAAGCTTTGCGATTCTCTGGCAGCCTTCTGTTGTTGTAACAACAAAGTCAAATGCAAGTTCATCGTCA
>JAZOUN010000137.1:0-28072 GCA_045658165.1 Acutalibacteraceae bacterium | reverse complement strand
AATTTTTTTAAAAAATGATAATTTATTGGCTACTTAACAATTTGCAAATTAAATAAACATTACCGCGCTTGCAATAACAAACTGTGCTGCATAATATGCTACATGGTTTGTAACAATATCAACAGGTCTTCTCTTGCCTTCGCCGAAGTATGTACCGGAAAGAATAAGATCTGAAAGCAGGAAAAGCACACCGCCTGCAAACATAAAGTTAAGAGTCATTTCACTGAAATTATTCATAAGCGCAAGAGAACCTGAAAGGAATGTCATAAATGCAAGAACAAACCCGTAAATACCGGTAATTGTTTTGAATTTACCGTAAACCATCTTCATGGGCTTTTCAAGAACAACAACACCTACACCAAGACAGAGTGCAAGAAGCGCAGGCACAGCAATATAAACAGGTTTTGTAAAATCAACGTAATTGATAAACAGACCTGCAAGATAGAAGAAATGACCTATCATAAACGAACCGAAACCTGCAAATGTATATGTATCGTTTGCTTCAGGATAAACCCATTTAAGGTCAAGCCAGATATCACCCATGAGGCCCATAACAAGTCCCATAACAACAAAAAGAGCAAAACTGAACTTCTCTGCACCTATAACATAAGCAGTTGCGGCAACACCTGTTGCAATAAAGAGTGTACTTGCAAAAGCTTTGAGCATTGCGGCTTTAACTCCGCCCTCTTTAACTCTTTTCACAAGGAATGCAACCGTTGCGGCAATACCGAGCACAAGAGCAATAAAAAAGATAATCATAAAAAAACAACCTCTTTTCAATATTTGTTATAATTTATTATAGCAAAATGTAACCAGCGTTTCAATATAATAAAAAAATTATCTTGACAAACATAGCAACTTTTAAGATAATATACAAGGAGGTTTTATGATGAAAAAGGTCACATTACTGTTTTTAATATTGACTATAATTGTCAGCTTATGTGCTTGCACAAACAGCAATACAACACCTGACGGCAGTGTAAACTTCGGCGATTATGTAATTCCAACAGAACCCGGTTCATACAGTCCTGAGAATACAACTGCTGCTCAGACAGTTCCGGCAACAAGCACTTCATACGATTCATCTCAACTTATTGATTCTGATGTTTCCTGGCAGAACGCATATGCGCTTTCTTACACTTATTTTGATCAGAAAACAGGTGTTTCAACAATTACGGAAGGAAAATGCGGAAAATACTATCAGTCAGTTGATGATACATCAAAAATTGTAACATTCTTATCTCAGGAAGACGGTTACATGCTGCAGTATATGCTTGACAGCACTGCAAAAACAGGAACAATAACAGCAGTTACAAATGCTGATATCGATTCTGCATATTCAGGTTTTCTTATGATTTCCGCCTGCGATCCTTACTTCCCTGTTTATAAAAATGTTACAAAAGTTGCGGCTGATTTTGTGGCACAGAGAAGTGCAACAAGATACAAACAGGTTCAGACAGAAAACGGCGAAACAACAAAAATTGCTTATGTATGGATTGATGATGAATTGGGATTTGCATCAAAATGCGAACTTTACGATGCAAAAACTCAGGATGTTCTTATGCGATGGGAACTTCTTGATTTTACAACAAATGTAAAAGAAGAAAATGTAAAAGTAAACATTGACGCATACAATATTGTTACACAATAAAAAAATATCCCCGACAGAAACATCAAATGTTCACTGTACGGGGATTATTTTTATCCGAAATATTTATCTATAAAAACGTCTATTGCAGGGAAATACAGTTCTGGATGAACATCGTGTGAATCTGCATGATGAGCATCGGGAATGGAGAGCTTTTCCTTTTCCGCAACACATGCATCAAACAGCTTACCCATCATCCAATAAGGTACAAATGCATCTTCTTCACCGTGAATAAATAATGTGGGAGTCTTTGACTTTGCAACAGCTTCAATGGGTGCACACTTCTTAAAATTGAAATTACCTCTGAGCTGTGAAACAAGATTTGCAGCATGCATAAAGGGAAACGCAGGCATTTTGAACATTTCTTTAGCCTGAATCACATATTCTTCCCAACATGAAGTGTAACCGCAGTCTGCAATTGCACACTTCACATTTTCGGGCAGATCTTCTTCACCGGTAACGAGCATTGTTGTTGCGCTACCCATAGATTCACCGAGAATTGCAATTTTTGCATTTTCATCAAGATCAACGATATAGCTTATCCAATCTTTTACATAGTATCTGTCATGATATCCCATTGAGCAGTACTTCTGTTCATCATTACCGAAACTGATAAGTGTGGGCAACAGCACGTTAAAACCTTTTTTATAAAAATGGAAAGCTCTTGATGCCATACCTCTCGGACAGCTTGTATAACCGTGAAGAATAACAATCCACTTGTCGGTATATTCATTCTGAGTAAAAATGTTTGCTCGCATTGACTTACCGTTGGTATTTACAAGAACAGTCTCTTCCGGATGCATTGCAACAAACCACGCATCACCGTCAACCTGCTCTTCAGGCTTTCCGTAATACTGATATAAATCAGAATCAATTGCACGGGAAATATTATTCTGATTTGTAAATTTTCTGTTGAGAATCCTCTCATACACAGAATTACCTACCGCAAGGAACAGCGCTGTTGTACCTGCTGTAATTTTCAATGCATTTTTAACTGATTTATTCATAATATTACCTCCGTATAAAATTAAGTATACATTATTTTTCGAAAAAAATCAACAATATGCATTTATTTTCTCAATACTAATTTTCTTCTTGAACTGACAGATTTTTAATGGTATAATTATATGAAATAAACTTAAAGGAGTATGTCTATGGCTTCCGAATATGTATTCAGAAAAGCTGCGTTCGGCGGTTTTAACAGAGAAGATGTTGTAGCTTACATCAGTCAGCTGATGAACGAAGCTGCGAACAATAAAACAGCATTGGAAAACGCAGAAAAAACAAACGAAGAACTCAGAGCAAAACTGATTGAAGCTGATGAAAAACTTCAGAATGCACAGCAGGAGTATGAAAAACAGCTTAAAATTGTCTCTGACAGTCATAAACAGGAACTTGATAACATAAAAAATGAATATGAGGAGAAATTGCAGAACAGTATCCTTGCTGACCGTTCTGCAGAGGAACGCGTAGGCACTGCAATGATTGACGTAAGACGTTATGCCGATCTCCTTATTCATGAAACATGCGAAAAGATTGAAAAGATGTCTGACGATGCAGATCAGGCTACTGCAAAGACATTATCAAGAGTTCTTGATATTTCATCAGGCATTCAGGCATTCTCAGACAAACTCAATTCAATTCTTTCTGATATTCTCATGGAAAATGAAGAAATGTGCAAGGAGCTTACCGGCTTTAAGGGTTCTCTTAAACTTCCCTTTGAACAGGCTTCAGGTAAAATAATGGCTGACATTCTTGAGGATTGATAATTTTTGCATCTGTCTGACTCTGTAAATCTGCTCATTGCAAATCCGATATATCTGCTTTTGTTTATATTGATTTCGGGTGTTATAACAGTAAACGGATGGACAGATGCTCCAACAGCAATTGCAACATGCATTTCCGCAAGAACAATAACTCCGCGCAATGCAATACGCCTTGCAGCAATAATGAATTTTGCAGGTGTTTTTGTAATGTCGGCAATAAGCGGAAAGGTCATTTCTGCAATAAGCACAATCGCAGTCTTTCCTGACGATGAAAAATCCTCTTCTATTGCTCTTTGTGCTGCATTGTTATCTATAATATTGTGGGCTGTTGCCGCATGGTTTTTCGGTATTCCGACAAGTGAAAGCCACGCTCTTGTAGCGTCTCTTTCAGGTGCGGCAATTGCAATAAACAAAAGTCTTGACGGCATAAATAAAGATCAATGGTTTAAGGTTATTTCAGGACTTCTTATATCGGCTGTATCGGGTTTTGTGTTGGGATTTATTATTGTAAAAGCAGTAAGTGCAATAATAAGAAACTGCAATAAAACAAAAACAGACCGTTATTTTATTTATCTTCAGAATCTTTCTGCGGCATTTATGGCCTTTATGCACGGTGCTCAGGACGGACAGAAATTTATAGGCGTTTTTATTGTTTCTTTTTCTGTATTCACGCATCAGAACGCATCAGATTCTCATACTGCGTTATTGCTGATAATTTACTGTTCGGTTCTTATGGCATTCGGCACTTCTGTCGGTGGTATGAGAATTATAAAATCGATGGGTTCTGATATGGTAAGGCTAAAAAAATATCAAGGATTCTGTGCAGACTTTGCAGGTGCGCTGTCACTGCTTATTGCTACGATTACAGGTTTACCCGTCAGCACTACCCATACAAAAACAACTGCAATTATGGGTGTTGGTGCTGCAAGACGTTTATCATCAGTGGACTGGAAAATTGCAAAAGAGATGATTCTTACCTGGATTCTTACATTTCCGGGTTGCGGATTTCTCGGATATTTATTGACTGTGATTCTTTCTGAAACGGTGTTATGATGGATAAACACAACAAAATCAACTATTTTGAAAAAATGAAACTTCTGATATCTGTTTGCGTATCTGATATCACTACGGCAAAAGATCTTATTTCTTCAGAAGTGCTTTCATTTAAAGACAACAGCAAAGATGTTGAAAACATTTTCAATGAAATAAAAACGAATCTTGCAAAGGATTATTTTACTCCTTTTGAAAGAGAAGACATTCTCATAATCAGCATAAAACTGAAAGATCTTTACTCAGACATAAATTTACTTTGCAAATATTCTGCCCAATCGGATTTTTTCGGTTTTCCGTCATTTATTGTGTCACTTGCAGAAAAACTCACTGAAGCTGTGAACTCTTTATCTGACATAATTAATAAATTATCGGAATATCCGAAACAAGGCGAGATGCAGAGTCATTTTACAAACACGGAAACATTACTTTCTCAATTACAGAAAACACATATTGATTGTTTATACAGAACTAAAAACAACGAATACAATCATATTTTATATACAGCAGGCAGATGCAGCGACATCTGCAACGAAACAGTACAGTTACTGCAATATATTTTAATAAAGAATTCATAAGGATAAATACAATGAATATTCAGGATTTTAAAATTTTAAGAGATAAAATCATAAAAAAAGAATACGGCAGAATGAACGATAAGCAGTTCGAAGCTGTCACAACAACAAAAGGACCTTTGCTTATTCTTGCAGGTGCAGGAAGCGGAAAAACCACCGTTCTTGTAAACAGAATTGCATATCTTATCAGCTATGGTGATGCGTACGGAAAAAGTGAATTCCGTTTCCCCATGAACGAAGAAGATTACGAACTTTTAACAAGATACTACAACGGTGATGTTTCTCTTTCACAGGAAGCGCACAGAATTATGGCTTATGACGCACCAAGACCGTGGGAAATTCTTGCTATTACATTCACAAACAAAGCTGCCAACGAACTGAAAGAACGTCTTGTAAAAATGCTTGGCGAAGAAGATGCAAACAGCATATGGGCAAGTACATTCCATTCCTGCTGCGTAAGAATTCTTCGTCGTGAAGGTGAAAAATTAGGCTATTCCTCACACTTCACAATTTACGACACAGACGACTCTAAGCGTGTAATAAAAGAATGTCAGCGTCTTCTTAATTTTGACGATAAATTTATTGCGGCAAAAGCAATTATGAGTGAAATCAGCAGAGCGAAGGATTCTCTCATTACTCCCGATGAATATCTAAAAGAAAATGAAGGCGACAACAGAAAAACCATTATCGGACGAGCTTACAAAAAATATCAGGAACTCCTTAAAAATGCTGATGCAATGGATTTTGACGATATTATTGTAAATACTGTAAAACTGCTTTCAGAAAACAAGGAAGTCCGTGAATATTATCAAAGCAAATTCAGATATGTAATGGTGGACGAATATCAGGATACAAACCATGCGCAGTACAAACTCACATCTCTGCTTGCAGGCGGTTATAAAAACATCTGCGTTGTTGGTGACGACGACCAAAGTATCTATAAATTCAGAGGCGCCACAATTGAAAACATTCTCAGATTTGAATTCCAGTATGATAACGCAAAAACAATACGCCTTGAACAGAATTACCGTTCAACTCAGAATATTCTTGATGCTGCCAATGCTGTTATTTCAAACAATTCAGAGCGTAAAGGAAAAACTCTCTGGACAGATAACGGTGTAGGTGACAAAATTCTTATAAACACTTCATCCGACGACATCGGTGAAGCTATGTATATTGCATCAAGCATAATGGATTCATCTGCAAAAGGCAGAAACTGGAGCGATCATGCAGTTCTGTACAGAATGAATGCTCAATCTGCAACAATAGAACGTTCTCTTGTACGTTCAGGTATTCCCTACCGAATTATCGGCGGTCACCGATTCTATGAACGAAAAGAAGTCAAAGATATCGTTGCATACCTCTCAGTAATATGCAATCCGAATGACACAGTAAGACTCAGACGAATTATAAATGAACCTAAAAGAGGTATCGGTGAAAGCACCATGAACAATGCTGCAAAAATTGCCGATGCACTGGGTATAAGCCTTTATGAAGTAATAAGCCATGCTTCTGACTACCCTGTTCTTTCAAGAGCGGTAAGCAGGCTCAACGAATTTACAATGATGATAGATTCTCTTCATGAAATGAAGGATTCAGTTGAACCGTCAGAGCTTTTTGAAACACTTATTACAAAAATAGGCTATGTTGATTTCCTTGCACAGGATAAAGACACATTCACAGACCGTCTTGCAAATATAAACGAACTTGCATCAAATATTCAGCGATACATTCAGGAAAACCCTGAACAGCCTACGCTTGATTCATTCCTTGAAGATGTAGCCCTGATGTCTGATATTGATAACTACAATGCAGAAAGCGATGCTGTTGTACTTATGACACTTCATTCAGCAAAAGGTCTTGAATTCCCCGTTGTATATATCCCCGGAATGGAAAACGGTATTTTCCCCGGAATGCAGTCAATTATGTCTCAGGCTGATATGGAAGAAGAAAGACGTCTTGCATATGTAGGCATTACAAGAGCAAAAGAAAAACTTACTCTTACAAATGCAAAAACAAGAATGCTGCACGGTCAGACATCATACAATCCGCCATCATGCTTTTTAGCTGAAATACCTGAAAATCTTACAATTATAAAGAAGCCCGAATCTGCATTCGGCTCCGGTTATTCATCAGGATACAGCCACAGAAGTTATGATAACAGCAATACATTCACATCTGCTTCAAAAGAAAGTTATAAACCGAAAAGCACCTATACTTCAGTGTTCAGTTCTGCTCCGGCAGCTTCAAAAAACACTTCACTCTCATACAATGCGGGTGACCGCGTAAATCACAAAAAATTCGGAAACGGCATGATTCTTTCTGCCAGCAAGATGGGTAATGATATGCTTCTTGAAATTGCATTTGACGATGTGGGCACAAAAAAGCTCATGGCAAAAGTTGCACCGCTTACAAAAATATAAAAAAATTAAGGAGTTGGAAAACCAACTCCTTTTTTTATTTGTTATGCACCGAGATATGCCTTACGCACTCTCTCGTCATTCATAAGGTCACTTGCCTTACCGTCCATGATGATTTTACCTGTTTCAAGAACATAAGCTCTGTCAGCCACCTGAAGAGCCATATTTGCATTCTGCTCAACAAGAAGAACTGTTGTACCCTCCGCTTTGATCTTTTTGATGATTTCAAAAATTTCAGTAACGTAAAGAGGAGAAAGTCCCATTGACGGTTCGTCCATAAGAATGATTCGGGGTTTGCTCATAAGAGCTCTGCCCATTGCAAGCATCTGCTGTTCACCACCTGAAAGAGTACCCGCAACCTGATTGCGACGCTCCTTGAGTCTGGGGAAAGCTTCAAAAACCATTTCAAGTGAATCTTCAATTTCTTTCTTATCTTTTCTTGTAAAAGCACCTAATTTAAGGTTATCGTAAACAGAAAGAGCTGCAAAAACACGTCTTCCTTCAGGAACATGTGCCATACCCATTGATACTATCTTATGAGCAGGGACTTTGCCGAGATCTTTACCGTCGAGAGTAATTGTTCCGCTTGCAGCAGGAAGAAGACCTGTTACTGTATGAAGTGTAGTTGTTTTACCTGCACCGTTTGCACCGATAAGAGCCACAACTTCACCTTGATTTACATCAAAAGATATATTCTTGATTGCCTGAATAACACCGAAATAAACATTAAGGTCTCTTACTTCAAGCATTGCCATAATAATTCCTCCTTACTGACCGAGATAAGCCTTTACAACTTCAGGATTTTTAAGAACATCTTCAGTTTTACCCTTTGCAAGTTCTGTACCGAAATTGAGAACTGTAATTTCTTCACAGATACCTGAAACAAGGCTCATATCATGCTCAATTACAAGAACTGTAAGATTGAAATGATCTCTTACAAAACGGATTGTTTCCATAAGTTCCTTTGTTTCATTGGGGTTCATACCTGCAGCAGGTTCGTCAAGAAGAAGAAGCTTGGGATTTGTTGCAATAGCTCTTGCAATTTCAAGCTTACGCTGTTTACCGTAAGGAAGATTTGAAGCAAGAGTATCTGCACTGTCATCAAGTTCAAAAACTTTCAGAAGTTCAAGTGCCTTCTCGTTCATCATCTTTTCAGTCTTGAAAAAACCGGGAAGTCTGAATATACCTGCTATAGTAAAATACTTCATCTGATTATGAAGACCGACCTTAACGTTATCAATAACAGAAAGATTCTTGAAAAGTCTGATGTTCTGGAATGTACGAGCGATACCGGCTTTATTAATTTCTGCAGGCTTTTTACCTTTGAGTTCCTTACCGTCAAGGAAGAATGTTCCTGATGTAGGTTTATATACGCCTGTAAGAAGATTAAAAACTGTTGTCTTACCTGCACCGTTGGGACCGATAAGTCCGTAAAGTGCACCTTTTTCAAGAGTAAGACTGAAATTATCAACAGCTTTAAGACCACCGAAGGTAATACCGAGATTTTTAACTTCAAGTAATGCCATCTCAAATTACCTCCTTGTTATTCTTTTTCATTTTTGATGAAAAATTAACTGAAATCTTTTCTTTAATCTTAACAAAATATGATCCGTTATTAACAATCATCATTACGATGAGAACGATTGCATAAATAAGCATTCTGTACTCACTGAAACCACGAAGAAGTTCAGGAAGAGCATAGAGAATTGTAGCAGCGATAACAGAACCTCTGATATTGCCGAGACCACCGAGAACAACATAAACAAGAACAAGAATTGACATGTTATAACCGAAGTTTGAAGTTGTTGCTGTAAGAGTTGAAATGTTATGTGAATAAAGTACACCTGCACAACCTGCAATTGCAGCAGAAATTGTGAAAACCATAAGCTTGTACTTTGTGATATCAATACCTACTGATTCAGCAGCGATTCTGTTATCACGGATAGACATGATTGCACGACCTGTTCTTGAATCCATAAGATTTGTTACGATGAACAATGTGATCATAATAAGAACAAAACCGATAACAAATGTTGAATCCTTAGGAGTACCTGTTATACCCTGAGGACCTTTCATTATAATCATTCCGTCTGTTGCAAGATCGAGTTTTGCGGAATCAAGAGCAACATGGAAACCTTCAGCATCTTTACCGACATAAAGAGCATTAACAAGAGTTTTTATAATTTCACCGAACGCAAGCGTAACAATAGCAAGATAGTCACCCTTGAGACGAAGAACGGGAATACCGATGAGAATACCTGCGATTGAAGCGGCAACAGCAGCTACAACAAAAGCGAGTGTGAATCTTATCCAGGCAATTGTGATAACATCCTCCATAAGAACAGAGAAGAATGAACCTGCATAAGCACCTACACACATAAAGCCTGCATGACCAAGGCTGAGTTCACCGAGAACACCTACAACAAGGTTAAGAGAAACTGCCATAATTATGCTTGTACATACAGGAACAAGAAGTGCTTTGTGAGCATGTTTGAGATTGCCTGTTGCTGAAAGAGTCTGGAAAAGAGTGAATGCGGCAATTACAATTACATATGTGATAAGATTCTGCTTTGTAACGGGGCGCATAGTCTTTTTCTTTGCAAGAGGTGATGTATTTGTATTCTTTGACATATTAACCCACCTCACACTTTCTCATTTATCTTCTTACCCATAATACCTGTGGGACGGACAAGAAGTACAATAATAAGAACAGCAAAAACTATTGCATCTGAGAGCTGAGATGAAATATAGCCTTTACTTAAGTTTTCAATAACACCAAGAACAATACCACCAATCATAGCACCGGGTATTGAACCGATACCGCCGAGAACAGCTGCAACGAATGCCTTGATACCGGGCATTGCACCTGTGTAGGGGCTGAGTGCGGGGTATGTTGAGCAAAGAAGTGCACCTGCAATAGCAGCAAGAGCAGAACCGATGGCAAATGTAAGAGCTATAGTACCGTTTACATTGATACCCATGAGCTGAGCTGCACCTTTATCTTCTGAAACTGCAAGCATTGCCTTGCCGGGTTTTGTCTTGTTAACAAAGATTACAAGAGCAACCATTATAATAACAGAAACAATAATTGTAACAATTGTTTCACCTGAAATCACAAGCTCTCCGCCTGCGAGTGATATGGGAGCAATGTTAACAACAGATGTAAATGACTTGGTATCTGAACCGAAAATAAGAAGTGCAAGATTCTGAAGAAGGTAACTGACACCGATAGCTGTGATAAGAACAGCAAGTGAAGTTGCCTGTCTTAAAGGTTTGTATGCAAATCTTTCGATTGTAATACCGAGTAATGTACAGAAAACAATTGCAATAAGCACACTGATAATTGTCGGAACACCGGCTGTTACACACATTGTGTAAATAACAAAAGCACCGATCATAATAACATCACCGTGTGCGAAATTAAGCATTTTAGCAATACCGTAAACCATTGTATATCCGAGAGCAATAAGAGAATAAATGCTGCCCAGACTGATTCCGGAAATCAGCTGTGATAAAAATTTCATCCAATTCCCACTCCTTACCGGGGTAAAAATATTTTAGTGCCTACAAAAGCCCTGAAACAGGGCATCTGCCGTATAACAGAGTTACAAATACTCTGTTTCAAAGCTCTTGTCAAAAAAAATAAACTGTATTTTTCAGAGATTTACCAAAAAAATACCAACCCTATAATTCCAAACATGGGTATGCCGCCCTAAGACGACATACCCGTTGGATTATTCAATCAATAAAATCAGGGAGCTACGTACTCACCGTTAACAATTTTAACAGCCTTGGGAGCCTTTGAGGGTTCACCGTCTGCTGACCATGTGATACCTGCACCTGTAACACCGACGATTGAGATTTCTGTCATAGCAGCCTCCATAGCATCGCCTGTTGCTGCAACATCCATATCAGGTGTAATGTCAGCTTTTTCAGCTGCTGCCTTGATAGCATAGATAGCATCGTATGCATCAGCTGCGAACTGGTTGAGGTACTTTTCGTCTGCAATTGACTTGAAGCCGTTAACGAAGTTAACTGTTTCTGCGTCTGTTGCATTAGCAACGAAAGGAGTAAGGAGCATTACGCCTTCTGCAAGAGTAGCGTCGAAGTTCTCAACTGAAAGGATACCGTCGAGACCGTCACAACCGAAGAAGATAGGAGCAAAGCCCATTGTGTTAGCCTGCTGAAGGATAAGTGATGCGGGAGCTGCATAGATGGGAAGGAATACAAGCTCTGCACCGTTAGCCTTGATATTTGTAAGCTGTGCTGTGAAATCTGTTGCGCTGTCATTTGTGAAAGCTTCAGTAGCAACAATTTCAAGACCTTTTACAGCAGCCTGCTCAACAAACTTATCTTTGATACCTGTTGAGTAAACGTCTGATGAATTAAAAATGATACCGATCTTCTTAGCAACTGCATTGTCAGCAATGTAGTCAGCAGAAGCAATACCCTGGTTGGGGTCTGAGAAACAAACTCTGAAAAGAGTGTCGCCAGCTTCAAGACATTCTACAGCTGAACCTGAGGGAGTAAGAAGGAACATGTTGTCTGCAGCAGCTTCGTTTGAAACAGCTGTACAGGGAACTGATGTTACAGTACCCATAAGCATCTGCATACCCCAGTCTTTAAGAGCACCGTAAGCATTGACTGACTTTTCAGCATCGTGAACGTCGTCTTCCATCTTGTACTCTACTTCGTAACCGTTGATGCCGCCGGCTGCATTGATTTCCTTAACAGCAAGTTCTGCGCCGTATTTAACAGCATTGCCGTAAACAGCTGCGTCACCTGTGAGGGGTCCGATACCGCCGATCTTGATTGTGCCTTCTTTTGCGAAGGTGTTGTTGCTGTCAACATTGCTTGTGTCAACATTTGATGAATCTTCAGCGCCGGGTGTCTTTGTAGAAGCAGCAAATGAAAGAACCATAGCAAGAGCAAGCATAACAGCAAGAATCTTCTTGAGTTTCATTGAAAAAACCTCCAATTTGATTTCACATACACACTGTTAATTTTTTATGTATGCGCCACAAAATTAACGCAGATACACCACGACATTCTGTGATATGTTAATTATAAACATTATATGCTTTTATGTCAACTGTTAAATGCACAAAAATTAAATATTTTTTACCAAAACAGCATTAAATATACAATATTTGCGTTTATTTTCAGTCTTTCATATTTTCCTGAACAAGTCTGAAAATATATTCATCTTCAACGCTTTCTGCAGTGTAAACAAAGGAAAATGAATATGTACCGTCGTCATTATAGAAAACACTGTAACCGTCATAACCGTTTGATGATGCAAGATGAATTTCTTGTGCTCCGTTGTCAGTCAATCTGTATACCGCAGGACTTGCAAGCTCTGTAAAACCGTCAACTCTTACGGCAATATTACCCTTTCCGCCTTTCAGCGTAAATTCTGCAATATTATTTTCACATTTCACAACAGGAATAAAAGCATCCTGAACCACAGAACCGACAGCGGCATTCACACTTACCGGATTCAATGCACTGTCACTTCTGACATTTATGACATTTTCATCATTTTCTTCAGTACCGGTACCCCAGGGAAGAAGAATAAGGTCAATACTGATTTTATCACCTTTGACAAATTCCGCTTTCTTAAGATCAAGAGTCAGCGCGCCTACTGTCATTTCATCATCGGAACTGTCTCTGAAAACAAGAGGTACATTGTTTTCTTCACCGTTTATAACCATACTGTAATTCTTGATTATCATTGCAAAGTTTGTGCCGAAATGATCATCAAGAGCCTGCGCAGTATCATCGGTTATATCATAGAACCCCCAATACGGACTTTCTGTACCGAGTGTGTAATATTCTGCTGATTTATCTGTATTGACATCAACATACCGAATTTCATTTTCCGAGTCTACATATGATGCTTTATTGAATTTTACAAATCTGCCGTCAAAATAGAACAGATCAAAATTCTTTCTGAAATTACTGAAAGTAACATCTTCCAGGAACTCAACATCAAGTGTGTAATAAGTTCTGTTTTCATCTGTCTGAGGAAATTCCACATGACGGAGAGTATACATGTATGAACCGCAATCTGAAATATATGTGGTTGTTATATCGGAATATGTCTGACCGACACTTGTGATATCACTTTTTACATACTCACTGTAAACATCCTTTTTACCATCACGGTATGTCATGAATTTCAGAATTCCTTCAGAATTGAACTGAGGCTGTTCAGCCCACATTATTCCGCTGGCAGTTCTGAAATCGGGCAATGTCCAACCGTCTTTGCCGAAAACAAAATACGGTGCAATACAGTTGCTTTCTGTCGTACCCGTTGAAAGATGATAGTATGAAGTGTGGAATTCAATTGAAGAAAGCTGTTTAAGCGGATATTTGCCCCAGTTCTGATAAAGATTGAGAAGAGTGAAATCAATCTTTTCATCTGCCCTCAAAGAAACAGGAAAAATACTGTCACCGTACTGAGGATCATCGGCACTGTAGAACGGTTCTCCCCCGTCACCGTGGAAATTCTTGCAAACCTGCACATTAACGGGCACAAGAGTATTGGTATCATCAAGTATAGCTGCAGCTTCAAGACAACCGTTATCACCCATTGAGCGCATATAAATATTTCTGTTGTAAGAATCGTTTTCAATTGTAACAGGCAATGAATACTGCAGATCGGGATTCTGATATGCGGTATTGAAATCAGTACCTTTCATTGAGAACAGGTATGCACCGCTGAGTGAATCGTAACCGAGGAACGTGCCTTCGGCATTACCTCCGTTTACCGTAATATTTTCAAGAGGAGTTCTTTCAATCGTAGCTTCCCTGTCAATCCCATCAAACGAATGGGTATTATCCGCGTAAATACGGAAACCGAATGTTAAATTATTATTCTCATATCCGCCATTACCATTGATATCGTTTATACTACCATTTTCTGATGCAGTAAAATTCACAACATAGAAGCCGTTTTCTTCATATGTGACTGCTGATTCCACTGAACCGTCAGAAGGCAAAACAAAACCGACTGTGCCGATATCAGAGATATCAAAAGCTAAATATTCAACAAAGGCAGCATCGTAATCCAAATCATCATGAATTCCGTTTTTATCCTTTATCCGCAAAGCTGAAATCTTATCAACGGGAATTTTAACAACGCAACCGAAATATTCAATACATTCAACAGCTTCTGAGCTGTAAAGTGAGAACTGTGCATAAAGTCTGTCACCGTAAAGGTGAAATGTCTTATCAAGTTTAGCCGTATCATTAAAAGAAAAATCTCTGATATGGCATTCACTGTAATATTCACCAAGTCTTGTTGTGTTTACTCTGCCTTCTGTTTCTGATTTATCAGAATCATACATTTTTCCTGCTACAACAATACTTGAGGTAAATGTATTTTCAAGAAGAATTTCACCTTCATTATTATAAAGAGTAGCGGTGTTATTCTTTGCTTTAAGTGAATGAACAAGAGTCGTGTCCTTATTTTTCATAACATATGACGTACGCTCCGCATCACCGTAGTATGCCTGAGCAGAATCATCCACCTGAGCTGCATATCTGATTGTATCCGCAAGAGATGTATCACCGTCGATATTGTTGACAATTTCAGACTGAGTCTTTTCTGAAAAATCAGGATTCAGAAAACTTTGTGACACATCAGCCGAACATGATGACAAAACAACAAGCACTGCCGCAAGCAGAACACTCAGGATCTTTTTACTCATAACAAAAACCTCCCTTTTCTATATTTCAGTTTACTGCTGACAGAATAATTTGTCAATCAAAAAAATCCGGCTGTTTCCAAAAACAACCGGATTTAGTATTTACTTATTTACCGTTTCAGGCTTTTCACCGTACTTTTCTTCAAAATTGAAGTGTATTTTTTTACCGTTTACTGTGTTGTAACAATTTTCACCGAGGGCAAAAATGTATTTATCATTCTTTATACTGTCTGAATAAACATTCACAACATGAGCATCGGGATATTTTTCACGGAAAAGTCTGACCTTTTCGGTATCGTGACAATTTCTGCCCACTATATAACCGTGTTTATCGTGAACTGTGCAGATGAGATCATCAAAACCGATTCGTCTTTCTATTTCTTTTACAAGAAAATCGGGACTTGCGCTTATAACAACAGAAAATCTTTCCCTATTCTCTTTTTTTGCCCAGTCAAAAACTCGGTTTTCGTATCTGTCCCAGAATTTTTTTACTGCTTTTTCAACAGGAATCAATGAAATAAAGGAGAAAAACGGACCTTTCATTTTTGTAAGATCCCATATTCCGAGAAGATAAAGAATACCTGCAATGAACTGATACGGTCCTGCAATAATAATCCACGGATAATGAATAAGACAATAAGCCCAGAACAGAGAACCGCTGTCAAAGGGAATCATCGTTTTATCAAAATCATAAATGTCAACATTTTTCATAGAAAACCTCTGCATTGATATGCTTTAATTTACAATTGAATTATACCATTAAAACACTTATATTTCAACTGCAAATACATCTACAAAAAAGAAAAAAGGTCCGGAAAAAAGCCGAACCTTTTATACAAATTTTACTAAATCAGAATGAAAGATTGCTCATAAAATCTGAAACTACAGCAAAGATATATCTGAAGAATCCGCTGATCTTTGTAAGTGTATCTGTTGAACCTGAAACAAGATCAAAGAGAGCAAGACCTGCTTCATCGCCTTCGAAAAGTTCGAGATATGTTACAACTTCTGTTTCAAATTTTGTAAGATCATTTTCATTGAGTGTGATTGTTCTTACACCGTTGTTGACACCGTTGTATGATGAGAAACCTGCACCGGGAGTGTTGCAGAGCATAATACCCTTGTATTCAACTTCGTATGTATTGTAGTGGTCATGACCGAAGAACATGCCGAGAACGTTACCGTTATCATGGAATGCATCAAACTCACCGTTATTGTAATTGGGAGGACAGGGATATTCGGGAAGAACACCCTTTGCACCTTCGGGAAGCTTGTAATATTTTGAAGTTTTACCATCTGACCATGAACAAGTACCTGTTTCTGCATCTGCGGGAACAAGTGCATCAAAGATTTCGGGAACTACGATGTGCTGGAACATAATTGAAGGAACAACTTCACCGCCGTTTGCAGCTGCAAGTTCTGCTTCAGTATTCTTATACCATTCAATCTGATTCTTTGTAACAGCAGCATAACCGCCAAGGTCGTTTTCCTTATTGTAGTCACCTGAGTCGATCATCCAGATGTTGAAAAGCATATCGTTTGCATCTGTTGATGAATAAACAGGAACATAATATGTACCGCATGTGTAGTTGCCCATGTCTTCACCTGCGCAGCCTACGAAGCAATCATACTTTTCGTAAACTTCCATCTGCTGTGCTCTTGTGATTTTGCCTTCAGCATCATGGTTGCCGAAAACTGCAGCAACAGGAATTCCGTAACCGTCAAGGATACTCATAAATTCGTTGATAGCTGATGCATAAGTGATTGATTCACCTGCTGTGCTGTTGATATTGTCACCTGTAAGAACAATAAGGTCAGGATTTTCTGTTTCAACAGCCTTCTTGATGAGATTCTTTGTGATAAGCTTCATGGGGAAACCGTCCTGCATATCAGCAATCTGAAGAATCTTGAATTCGCCGTTTGCATTGAACTGAAGATGTGTGTCTGCTTCTTCACTTGTCTTTGCAAATGCCATAACTGAAACTGCACTGACAGCAAGAATAACAGCCATAACAACAGCAAGAACTTTCTTTGTCATTTTCATTGTTTTTACCTCCGTTTAAAGCGCCGCTTTAAATTTTTGCGTTTAAAGTATAGCACATAATATTTTCCATTTCAATAGATTCGGAAATCTTTCTTGAATTTTAGTTACAGCAAAGAAATACTTCCATATCACTTTCACCGTGATTTGCAAAAGCATAATAAGGAATAAGTTTTATTTCCGCATCAATCAATTTTTCTCTGTTTCTTGAATAAAGTTCACATGATTCAACGGGAATCGCACCCTTTGCTGTAAGATAAACACAGCCGCATGTATCACAGAAATTTTCTTTCATTTCAGCTGACGGATCAAGCCTGAAAGTCATAATATTGAAATCATTACTTATGCCTTCTGCACAGTAAACTACGGGGCCTCTCTGAACTGCTGCTCTGCCTATATAATCACGGATTTTTGATGTGGGATAAACAACGAAGGGTGTCATATCCATATCGAACACAACAGTACTGTCATCACCTACGGGGACTGTTACATATCCGTTCACGGGAATTGACTGTATTTCCTTGCCGTCCGCAGTAAGCTTGTAACTGCTGCACCAGCCCGGAATTCTTATTGCAAGTTCTTTCAGTCCTGATACTGAAATCTCAACTTTTCCGTTTACGGGGTAATCTGTTTTCTGAGTTATACTGAAATTATCTGTTTTTGTTGTACAGTCTGCAAACTGATGAACATAAAGTCTGTTATCATCCTGCGTATACATAAAATCTGCAACAGATGCAATAAAACGTGTTATGTTCGGAGGACAGCATGAACAGTCAAAAACTTCTTTTCGCTGAGTGATGGTAAGATTATCCCTTGTGTCTTCCTGAGAAGTGTGTCTGTTAAGCAGATGTGTTCTGATTGCAAGAGGATTTACATAGAAGAATGATTTACCGTCAAGAGACAATGAGGAAAGTCCGTTGTTATAAAGAACTCTTTCGATTGTATCTGAATACTTTGAATCATTCTCAAGAAGAAGCATTCTGCGGGCAAACCATGCAAGTGATAAAGCTGCACAGCTTTCGGAATAAGCTGTAAGATCGGGAAGATCATAAGGTATAGTAAATGCCTCTCCCCTGCCTGCTGAACCTATACCACCTGTTATATACATCTTTCTGGTGACAATATCATCAAAAATAGCCTTACAGGAATCAACAAGTTCTTTATCATTATTATGTCTCGCAAGGTCAGCCATGGCTGTATAAAGATAACATGCTCTTACGCAGTGACCTTCTGCAGTTTTCTGTTCTCTTACGGGAAGATGACTCTGTGAATACTTGTGGGCTACACCGCGGTATTCGGGTTCATCTGTAACGCCCCTGTTATCAACAAAGAATGAACACATATCGAGATATTTTTTATTTTCTGTCAGTTCATAAAGTCTGATAAGAGCAAGTTCAATTTCTTCATGACCGGGAGTTATGAAGGATGCGGATGCATCTTCAATAAACACTTTACTGATATAATCAAGATACCTCTCCATTACATCAAGAAGTTTTCTCTTTCCTGTTGCAATAAAATACGCAACTGCCGCTTCAATCAGATGGCCTGCACAGTAAAGTTCATGATCTGTTCTGTCTGACCATCTCGGTTTATCGTGAACAAGGTAACATGAGTTGAAATAACCGTCATCATCCTGATTTGCGGCAATAGCATCAACTGCTTCATCAACTGCCGCTTCAAGTTCAGGAACATTCTTTTTTTCGATGATATAGGCAACACTTTCAATCCACTTTGCAACATCAGAATCCCAGAAAATATGCGGTTCGTTTGCCTCACCGTTTTTCCAGTTGCAGGATAAAGCTGCAAATCTGCCGGTTTCTTTGAATCTTTTATAAACATTATGAACACTGACATCACTGACGGTATCAATTCTTGTTTTCCAGAATCCGCCTGTAATATCAGTTTTTCTGAAATCAATAAGTTTCATAACAGCACCTCCGCTACACATATATTAATACATTGAATCAAACAAATCAATACACAGAATAAAAAAAGACTTGCTTGAAATCCTTGTCTTAGTTCTGACAGCCTACAAACTGATAAAAGAACGAAAGAAATCAAACAAGTCAAAAAAAGGGGCGATACCCACCATCCCTTGTGGGTGTTTTCATTATACAACACCAAAAAGAAAAATGAAAGACTTTACTGTAAAATTCATTTTAATCGCAATTGTTATGATGAATATTCTTGACGGTGATTTTGCAACTATGAGCATTTTAGATTATGCAAGGTTACATTTTCTTCATTTTCGAATGAACCATGCCAAGATAAAAAAATTAAAATACACAACCAAAAAAACAGCAGTGACAACATCACTGCCGTTTATCATGTAATCAGGAAATTTTCATTTTGAGTCTGAGTTTATCACTTATCATAGCAATAAATTCACTGTTAGTAGGCTTGCCGCGCGTATTCTGAATTGTATACCCGAAATAAGAACTGAGCACATCAACATCACCGCGATCCCACGCAACTTCAATCGCATGACGGATAGCTCGTTCTACGCGCGAAGATGTGGTATTGAAAGTTTTTGCAACGGTGGGATAGAGAAGCTTAGTAACTGAATTCATCATTTCAGTATTATTGACAGAAAGAATTATAGCCTCTCTGAGATACTGATATCCCTTGATATGAGCAGGAACACCAATCTGATGCATAATTTCTGATACGGTAACTTCAAGACCTGACTGTGTCTCATTTCTGCCGGAAAAATCTGAAAATGCACTATCCTGTTTTTTTGAAGACACAAGCAGCATTACACGCTCGGCAATTATATCAGCATCAATCGGTTTTATAAAGTAATAATCTGCACCTGCAGAAAGAATCTGCTGTTCAAAAAATGAATTATTTACACCGGAAACAACACAGACTACAGGTTTTCCTGAAGAACAGACAACATTAAGTTTATTCATTACTCCGAGTGCATCAAGTCCCGGCATAAAAGCCTCCATAAGAAGAACATCGGGCATATGTTTCTCTACGGCAGCAACCACATGATTCCCTTCTTTGACAACAGTTGTTACGAAGCACCCTTTTTCCTGCAAAGCCTTTACACATGTATCAGCAAAATCACTGCGGTCTGCAGCTAACAATACTTTAAGTTGATTTGTCATTTTATATTATCCTTTCTTGGTTCTGCGGTTTTCACCGACAGTTTTTATTGATTTCCACTCATTTTCTTTTCACCATTCCCAATTCCTGCCATATATTACCACATCTGAGATTATTTGTCAATAGTGTTTCAGAAATAATTTCCATTTTTTGACATTCGGATATATTTTCACCGATTATTCAATTTTCCGTAAAGCTTAAGATGATATAAGATGATATAAATCAATATATTCCCGTAAGGAAAAAATATTAAAAAAATCAGTAAAAACAATTGAAAAATTTTTCCCGTTATGTTAAACTTTCATAAGAAAAATTATGCAATGGAGAGTTAACAAAATGGATATCAGAATTTTCAACAATTCACAGGAAATCGGCAATGCAGCAGCAGAAATTATTTCAAACAAAATAATTGAAAAAAATGACGCAATTCTCGGTCTTGCAACCGGTGCTTCACCTGTTCCCACATATAAGAAGCTTATTGAAAACTGCAATGCAGGAAAAATCTCTTTCAAAGATGTAAAGACATTCAATCTTGACGAGTACTGTTCAATCCCTGCTTCAGATAAAAACAGCTACTACACTTTTATGCATGAGAATCTTTTCAATCATGTTGATGTTAAAGAAGAAAATGTTCATGTTCCCGACGGCAACCCCGAAAATGCAGAAGAATACTGTGCATCATATGACGCTGCAATCAAAGATGCAGGCGGAATTGACATTCAGGTTCTCGGCATAGGCAGAAACGGTCATATCGGTTTCAACGAACCTTCAGATGCTTTCACAGCAGGTACATACAAAGTAAAACTTACAGACAGCACAATTGAAGCTAACAAGATTTACTTTGAAAGTGAAAATGATGTGCCCAGAGAAGCAATTACAATGGGTGTTGAATCAATCATCAACGCAAAAGAGATTATTCTTATTGCTGAAGGCAAAGCAAAGGCTCAGGCAATACATGATATGATAAAGGGTGAAATTTCTCCCGCATGTCCTGCTTCAATTCTTCAGAAGCATGATAATGTACATGTATTCTTAGATAAGGACGCTGCTTCATTACTTTAATTTTCACAGAGGTGATCTTTTTTGTACAAGATAATTACATTATTGATTGTTTCCGCTGTATTACTGACATTGTCACTTTGCAGTTGTGATATTCAGACATCTACAGAAGAAACAACTGACAACAATGAAAAAATAATTACGGCAATAGACAAATCATCACCGATAACAACCGGAAATCTCATCACAAAAACAAATACTGATGACGAAGGCAATATCAATATTGATTATTACGACACAAACGGAAATCTTGTTGAAAACTTTGTATGGGCTGATGAAAAAAATATTGAACATTCACTCATGAAGTATTCTGAGGACAATCTGCTTGTAAAAAAAGAAAATATTGACGAAAACGGCAAAAAAAACACCGTTGAATCATATCAGTATTCAGATGATGATGAACTTGAAAAGAAAACAGTAAGTGAATATGAAGACGGAAAACTTCAGGTTTCTACTGTTTACAACAACAAGGATGAAAAAATCGGTCAGTCTCTCTCCTTCTACAATGATTCAGACCTTCTTTCAAAAGTTGAACGTTATGACGGTAAAGAATCTCTTGAAGAATACTATCTTTACGAGTACAATGACGACAACAAGACAGTAAAGTATTGCGCATTTGACGAAAACGGAACACTGAACAAATATACAACTTTCGAATACAACGAAGACGGTAAATTATCTGCCGAAAAATACTATAACAGCAACGATGAGCTTGAAAGTTATTATAAGTTTGAATACTTTGAAAACGGCAACATGAAATCATCTTCCCAATATGATGCAAAGGGAAATCTGATATCTGAAAACTTCTTTGATGAGATTTCACCTGCAGAATAAAAAACAACAAAAAAATCCATAAAATACGGTCATTGAGCGACCGTATTTTTTATTATTTTTTTTAATGCTATTGAAAAGTAATAAAAACTAATATATAATATATATTAATAATATCAGGAGGGAGTTTTATGACTACAAAATATTCCGTTTCGCTTGAAAAAATCATAAGCAATAACGGTTATGAAGTACTTTTCTCACCTAAATCACCGGCAGATATTTATATATCATCAAAAGATATAAACCGTCCCGGTCTTATTCTTGCAGGCTATGAAGACTATTTTGATCCTGAGCGCATTCAGTTGCTCGGTTTTACCGAAATCAGTTATCTTAACAGTCTTTCAGCAAGCAACAGACATCAGTGTCTTGATAAGTTTCTTTCAACTCATCCTGTGGCGGTAGTCATAACACGAAATCTTGAACCGGTTGAAGGACTTCTCATTAAAGCAGAAGAATATGCTGTTCCGGTAATAAGAACTGCTGATGACACTTCTGCAAACATGGCTTCTCTTATTGCATATCTCGGTGTTGAACTGGCAGACAGAATCACACGACACGGCGTTCTTGTTGAAGTTCTCGGTGAAGGTGTTCTTATCGTCGGTGACAGTGGTGTAGGTAAAAGTGAAACTGCAGTTGAACTTATAAAAAGAGGGCATCGTCTTATTGCCGATGACGCTGTTGAAATAAGAAAAGTTTCTACAAAAACAGTTGTCGGACAGGCACCTGACAATATCCGTCATTTTATTGAAGTGCGCGGTGTAGGTATTATCAATGCACGCAGACTTTTCGGTCTTGAATCTGTAAAACTTTCTGAAAAAATCGACATGATTATAAGACTTGAGCCTTGGGATTCAAGTAAAGTTTATGACAGAATGGGACTTGAAGAAAACTATATCAATATTATGGGAATCAGCGTTCCTGCAACAGTTGTTCCCGTAACACCCGGCCGTAACCTTTCTGTCATAATTGAAACAGCAGCTATTGCAAACCGTCAGAAAAAAATGGGTTATGTTGCGGCTCAGGAACTTATGCAAAGCCTCGGCATGGACGGTTTTGAACCTATCAAACAGGAAATTGAGGTCTGGGACAACAACAACGGCCCGGATACTTATTTATAAAAAAATTATTTTTCGGAGGAAATACAAATGTACAAAATTGGTGTTGATCTCGGCGGTACAAATATCGTATCTGCTGTTGTAGACGAAAATAACAAAATTATTGCAAGAGCAAAAGAAAAAACTAATGCTCCCAGACCTGCAGAAGAAATCTTTGACGATATTGCAAAAACAATCAAAGATGCTCTTTATTCAGCAGGACTTACAATGAACGATATTACATCAATCGGTGTAGGTACTCCCGGTTCTGTAAATAAAGAAAAAGGTATCATCGAGTTCGCAAACAATCTCGGATTTGACAAAGTTCCCGCATATGCTCTTCTTAACGAAAGAACAGGCTGCAAGAACATATACTTTGATAACGATGCAAACTGTGCTGCTCTCGGCGAAGCTGTTGCAGGTGTAGGTAAAGGCGCTAAGGATTTCATTGCAATCACACTCGGTACAGGTGTAGGCAGCGGTATCGTTGTTAACGGCAAACTCGTTACAGGCACTAACTATGCAGCCGGTGAAATGGGCCATATGGTTATTGTATACGACGGTGAACAGTGCAACTGCGGCCGAAAAGGATGCTGGGAACGTTATTCATCAGCAACAGCTCTTATTCAGCAGACAAAGGATGCAATGAAGAAAGATCCTTTCACAAAAATGTGGGAAATTGTTGATAACGACATTACAAAGGTTGACGGCAGAACTGCATTTGACGCAATGAGAGCCGGTGACGAAAGAGCAAAGCAGGTTGTTGAAAAATACATGGGTTACCTCGCTTGCGGTATGACAAACATCATCAACACATTCCAGCCCGAAATTCTCTGTGTAGGCGGCGGTGTAGGTAACGAAAAAGAAAACCTTCTCGGCCCCATCAGAAAGCTCATTGAAGCTCAGAGATACAGCCTCCACGCTCAGAAACAGACACAGATCTGTGCAGCAGAACTCGGCAATGACGCAGGTATCATCGGTGCTGCACTTCTTGTTGAATAATCGGTTATATCATGACAGATTTATTTACTTTTGCTGAATGTCTCAGATCTGACAACTGCGAAGTTCTCATTGATTCACCCATGAGCCGTCAGACTTCTTTCAAAG
This sequence comes from Acutalibacteraceae bacterium, assembly GCA_045658165.1. Taxonomy (GTDB): domain Bacteria; phylum Bacillota; class Clostridia; order Oscillospirales; family Acutalibacteraceae; genus UBA1081. The sequence goes on along the minus strand of JAZOUN010000137.1, from coordinate 3,658 downwards.
TCGGAGGCAATGCAGATATAATTGCATTCCCAAAAACAGAATCAACACTTGCAGATGTCATTGAAAAATCAAAAAACAATAACATTCCCTTTATGGTAATGGGCAACGGGAGCAATCTTCTCGTAAATGATAACGGAATCAGAGGTGTTGTTATAAAAACAACATCTATGAATCCCGACATTACTGTAAACGGTGATACAATAACCTGTTCTGCAGGCACTCCCCTTTCAAAACTCTGCATCACAGCCCTTGAGAATTCTCTTACAGGGCTTGAGTTTGCATACGGTATTCCCGGAACTGTCGGCGGTGCTGTATTTATGAATGCAGGTGCCTACGGCGGAGAAATGAAAGATGTGCTCACATGCGTGCATCATATTGCTCCTGATTTTACAACAGGAAAACTGACAGCTGAAAATCTTGACCTTGGATACAGAAAAAGCTTCTATTCAAAAAATACAGATTACATTATAACTGCTGCTCAATTCCGCCTTAAAAAAGGTGACAAAACTGAAATCAGAGCAAAAATGGATGAACTCATGGGAAGAAGAAAAGACAAACAGCCTCTTGAATTCCCCAGTGCAGGCAGCACATTCAAACGTCCCGAAGGTTATTTCGCAGGTGCACTTATTGAACAGTGTAATCTTAAAGGTTACAGTATAGGCGGTGCTCAGGTAAGCGAAAAACATGCAGGTTTCATAATCAATAAAGACTCAGCAACGGCAGAAGACATCCTTTCTCTTATAGATTACGTAAAAGAAACAGTAAAAAACAACACAGGTGTCACACTTGAACCTGAAGTAAGAATTATTTATTGATATGTCATTTTCTTCAGATGTAAAAAAAGAACTTTGTTCAATAGAATGTGAAAATCCTTGCTGTCAGAGAGCAGAAGCATACGGAATGCTTTATTACGGCAGAGCTTTCAGCAAGGATGAAATCAGCATTATGACTGACTATGATTTTGTTGCTCAGACGTACAAAAATGCGATAAAATATCTTGTTCCTGCCGAACCTGATGAAACAACTTCAAAATCAGGCAAGATCACTGTTTCAGTTGATAACAGCGATGAGAGAATGGATATTCTTAACGAATTGGGATATTCGGGCACGGAACAGACAATGCGACTGCTGACAACTAACATTGAAAATGAATGTTGTTTCGGTGCATTCCTCCGAGGTGTTTTCCTTGCCTGCGGTATCATAACAGATCCTAAGAAGGAATATCATCTGGAATTTGATGTTGCATTCAACAGCAAAAGCCGTGATCTTATTCAGATGTTTGAGGACTTCCCTGCTACACCGAAATTATCAGATCGCAACGGCATAAATCTGATTTACATAAAAGACAGCAGTCACATCGAAAACGTACTTACTGTTATGGGTGCACATCAGTCTGTTCTTGAACTCATCGGCGAAAAGATTTTCAAAGATGTAAGAAACAATGTAAACAGAAAAGTCAACTGTGATAATGCTAACATAAAAAAAACCTGCGCTGCGGCTGCAGCACAGATTCAGGCAATTGAAAAGCTGATTGAAACAAAAAATTTCGATACATTATCTCCCGAACTGAAAGAACTTGCAAAACTCAGGCTTGAAAATCCCGAAATGCCGCTTTCCGAACTCGGAGCAAGTCTGTCAACGCCTATTTCAAGATCAGGAGTAAATCACAGACTGAAAAAACTGATTGACACTGCAAATAAAACAGCTGAATAACAACTTCAACAGATTAAGTAAAGGCACACTTCACAATGAAGTGTGCCTGTTTTTTTTGATTTTACTCAGCTCGCTGAGCAGAATAGCTGATATCTATATTCTTTTTAAAGAGAAGATAGTCATACTGAGGAATCCAGTTATCACCTACTGTAAGCTGAGAAAATGCTTCTTCACTTACAGCAACGTTCATAACATTTACACCGACGATTTCGCCGCCTTCTTTATAGCATGTATCCCAGAATGCGTGATGTCCGATTTCCTTGATACTTGAAGGAATATAAACGTACTGAAGATTCTGATTGTAACTGAAAGCGTCAGAGCCGATGAATTCAAGACCTTCGGGAAGTGAAAGATAAATTTCACCGAGAGCTTCCTGTGAAGTAAAATGAGTATCTGTTACAGCGTCATTCTTATATGTGTAGACATTGCTGAGTGACGGTGTTGTTTCCCACTCATTTTTTCTTTCATGGAGTTTAAAAACAGAGAGCGTCTCAATTGTCTTAAGACCTTCAGGAAGATAAATTTCACGAAGATTTGCGTAATTCATACACATTACACCGAGTCTTGTTACAGTTGAAGGTACAACATATGTCTGAACATCTCTCTGATACTCGGGGGTGATCTCATCAGTATAAAGCTCTTTTTCATAACCGTATTTCTGACGAAGATATTCATCATGATCACAAGGATAGCAAAGAAGCTCTGTCATATCCTTATTATAAAGAACACCGTCAATATCGCAGTAATTGGGGTTATTTTCATCAACTTCGATATTCTGAAGTGCCCAGCATGAATAGAATGCCTTTTCATCAACAAGCTCAACATTTTCACCGATGTAGATTGTTTTTATCTTATCGTCACAGTTGAGTGCAAACTGTCTTACTGCTTTTACAGGCTTTGATTCATCCTTAACAACCTTGAAGTTTGTTGCAGGGTCGTTGTTACCGGCAATATACTCAATATCTGCAACATAATCAATTTCAAGTTCGTCAAGATAACCCGTATTGCTGAAATTAGTGAATTCATAACCGTTTTCAAGCTGTGTATATTCAAAAGTTTCATTCTGAAGAGCCATAACACTGAAATAAATTGAAAGTGAAACAGCAACAAGAATAACAATTACGAATATTGCTTTTTTAAGATTATAATATTTATATGGTTTGTTAATGTGAGGTGCAGCAAGACCTTCAACCTGATAAGTCCATATTTCATCTTCGGGAATATCAAGATGAATATCTTCCTGAAGAACTTCACCTTTTACTTTCTTTTCTTTTTTTTCTTTTTTACTCATGAACTTATCACCTCTTATCCTTTATAACTGCCGGCAGTTGAAATACCTTCTTCTTCTGCCTTCTTTTCGGTGACTTCTGCACGTCGTTTAAGGACTTCCATAACAAGATTCTGTTTCTTGTTATCATAATCCCAGAACAGATACGGAATTGTCATAAGGAAGAAACCGATTGTATCGACAATAATGGGAATAACAACGATATTTCTTCTTGAACCGTCGAAGAAAAGGATTTCCCAGTTACTGTTGAAACCGTACTTGAGAAGGAAGATAGGAATAATAAGACCGATGAATGATGTGATAGGTCCTGTGAACCAACCGAAAATACCACCGAAGCTTTCAAGTCTTCCACCTGAAAGATACATCTGATAGTCGTTGATACGAACACCCATATCATGACCTGCAGTTGTAGGAACTGTCTTTGTCATTTCCATAAAGAAGAGAACAACAATACAGATTGTGCCGCAGAGTGCAAGGTTATCACCGAGAGTCCACATAGCAATTGCAATAACAGCATTACCGATTGCTCTGCTGAGCTGATAGAAAATCATAATCTGCTTATATGAGAATCTCTTGAGGAAATAGGGTGAAAGAAGATCGGGCGGAGTACCTGCGAATGAAATAAGTGCAACAATAAGTGAATACGGCAGACCGCTG
>JAZOUN010000136.1:0-2694 GCA_045658165.1 Acutalibacteraceae bacterium | reverse complement strand
CGTAGCACTCGGCTCAGATGCATTCTTCCCCTTCGGTGACAATATCGAAAGAGCAAGAAGAAGCGGTGTTTCTTACATTGCTGAAGCCGGCGGATCAATCAGAGACGATCAGGTTATCGAAACATGTGACAAGTACGGCATTGCAATCTGCTTCACAGGTATGAGACTTTTCCACCATTAATGCACGATTGAAAGGAATAAGTCTATGAAAATAATGGTAGTCGGTGGTGGCGGAAGAGAACACGCTATCATCAAGAAACTCAAAGAAAATAAAGATATTGAAAAGATATATGCACTTCCCGGCAACGGCGGTATTGCTGCTGATGCGGAATGTGTGAATGTCGGTGCAACAGACATTGCAGGTATTGTTGATTTCGCAAAGAACAATGATATTGATTTTGCTGTTGTTGCTCCCGATGATCCCCTTGTGCTCGGTGCTGTTGATGCTCTTAATGAACTCGGTATCAAGTGCTTCGGTCCTCGCAAGAATGCTGCTATAATCGAAGGCAGTAAGGTATTCTCAAAGAATCTTATGAAGAAATACGGTATTCCCACAGCGGAATATGAAGTATTCTCCGATATGGATAAGGCTCTTGAATATCTTGATACTGCTCCCATTCCCACAGTTATTAAGGCTGACGGTCTTGCCCTGGGTAAGGGTGTTATAATCGCCCAGACAAGAGAAGATGCAAAAAAAGCTGTCAAGGAAATGATGGAGGTTAAGGTTTTCGGCGAAAGCGGAAGCAATATCGTTATTGAAGAATTCCTCACAGGTCCCGAAGTTTCAGTTCTTTCATTCACAGACGGCAAGGTTGTTGTTCCTATGGTTTCATCAATGGACCACAAGAGAGCAAAGGACAACGATGAAGGTCTTAACACAGGCGGTATGGGTACTGTTGCTCCCAATCCCTATTACACAGATGCTGTTGCAGCTGAATGTATGGAAAAAATCTTCATCCCCACAATGAATGCAATGAACGCAGAGGCCAGAACATTCAAGGGCTGTCTTTACTTCGGTCTTATGATTACACCTGACGGCACAAAGGTTATTGAATATAACTGCCGTTTCGGTGACCCCGAAACACAGGTTGTTCTTCCTCTTCTTGATACAGACCTTTACACAATTTTCGAAGCAGTTGCAGACGAAAGACTCGGAGAAATTGATGTAAAGTTCAAGGATGAAAACGCTTGTTGCGTAATTATGGCATCGGACGGTTATCCCTCAAAGTATGAAAAGGGCTATGAAATAACTGTTGATGACGATATGAACGGTGAACTTTTTGTGGCAGGTGCCGTGCTTAAAGACGGCAAGCTCCTCACAAACGGCGGCAGAGTGCTTGGTGTTACATGCACAGCCCCCACACTCAAGGAAGCTATTGACAAATCATACGGCGAAGTTACAAAGGTGCATTTCGGCAATGCATATTACCGTAAGGACATCGGTGCAAAAGCACTCAATGCTAAGTAAGGTGGATAAATATGGTATACAGAATATTTGTAGAAAAGAAAGAGGGACTCGCTCACGAAGCAACCTCTCTCAAAAATGAAATCAATACACTTCTGCAGATCACATCACTCAAGGATCTCAGACTTCTCAACCGTTACGACGTTGAAAACATCGAAAAAGATCTTTTCGATTATTCAGTAGGTACAGTTTTTTCAGAGCCTCAGCTTGACACTGTAACTGCTGAACTCGAAGCAAACGAAGGCGACATCGTTTTTGCTGTTGAATACCTTCCCGGTCAGTTTGACCAGAGAGCAGACTCAGCAGCTCAGTGTATCCAGATTATCTCTCAGGGTGAAAGACCCCTTGTAAGAACTGCAAGAATTTACGTTATGCAGGGCGATATGACTGAAGCTGAAGTTGAAGCAGTCAAGAAGTATGTTATCAACCCCGTTGAAAGCCGTGAAGCTACAATGGATAAGTTTGATACACTCAAGGCTGAATATACAGTTCCCGAAACTGTTGAAACTCTTCACGGTTTCAATGACCTTGATGCAGACGGTCTTGCAAATTTCGTAAAGAATTATGCTCTTGCAATGGATGCTGACGATATCAAGTTCTGTCAGGATTATTTCAAGTCAGAAAACAAGACTCCCACAATCACTGAAATCAGAATGATTGACACATACTGGTCAGACCATTGCCGTCATACAACATTCCTTACAACTATTGACTCTGTCAAGTTTGAAGATGCTCTTCTTCAGTCAGCTTATGATGAATATGTTGCTGTAAGACAGGAACTCGGAAGAACAAAGCCTGTTAACCTTATGGATATTGCAACTGTAGGTACACGTTACCTCAAGGCAAAGGGCAAGCTTCCCCGAATCGACGAATCAGAAGAAATCAACGCTTGTACAGTAAAAATCAAGGTTAATGTTGAAGGCGAAGAACAGGACTGGCTCCTTCTCTTTAAAAATGAAACACATAACCATCCCACAGAAATCGAGCCTTTCGGCGGCGCTGCAACATGTATCGGCGGTGCTATCCGTGACCCCCTTTCAGGCCGTTCTTATGTTTACGCAGCAATGCGTGTGACAGGTGCAGGTGACCCCCTTGTTCCCGTTCAGGACACAATGAAGGGTAAACTTCCTCAGAGAAAGATTGTTACAACTGCTGCTGCAGGTTATTCATCATACGGTAACCAGATCGGTCTTGCAACAGGTCAGGTTGATGAACTTTATCATCCCGGT
>JAZOUN010000135.1:0-12876 GCA_045658165.1 Acutalibacteraceae bacterium | reverse complement strand
AACCGGATTTATTATAATAAAAGTTGAAAGTCTGCTCGAATTCTGTTATATTTCCGATTATTATTTTACAATAATTTGTGAGATGCAGCGCTATCAATGCTCAAAAAAACGGAACGAAGATATTTCGTTCCGTTTTTTTTGGCGGAGACGGCGAGATTCGAACTCGCGGGGGATTGCTCCCTAACTGATTTCGAGTCAGCCCCGTTATGACCACTTCGATACGTCTCCGTATTCAGTTGCCCGATTATTTTAACAAAGTATACAGACTTTGTCAATACTTATTTATTTTGTCATATATTGTATATTAATATAATATAAAATATTTAAAGCAAAATCCTTGACGAAAGTACAATTTTGCAGTAATATAATTATATATGCGCAAAAGGACGATGTTGATGTTTATTGATATCCACAGTCATGTTTTACCCGGGGTGGATGACGGTGCCGAAACTTTTAACGATGCATGTGAAATCATGCAGCAGGCATACGCAAGCGGTACAACGGTTATGACAGTTACACCTCATTATAATAATATTTCCCAATGTCACAAACGGCTGAAAAAGCAGGAAGCTGTCGAAAAGTACAGAGAACTTAAAAAGGCTGCAGCCGAAAAAGGAATTCCCGTGACATTGTTTTTAGGCAGTGAACTTCTTGTTGATGAAAACATTGATTATATGTTCAGACATGATGAATTTATCACGCTTAACGGCTCAAGATATATGCTTACCGAATTTGCATTTGATAAAGACATCAAGGAGGTCAGTTCACATATTGACAGTCTGCTCTCTTACGGAATTGTTCCCGTTATTGCTCATCCCGAAAGATACAATTTTTTTATAAACAATTATTCTGCAATAATTGATACTGTTGAAAAAGGCTGTATATTTCAGATTAACAAGGGCAGTCCGTTAGGGCAGTACGGTCCCGATTCTCAGGAAACTGCAATATGGATGCTCAATAACGATTGCGTACATGTTATTGCAAGTGATTGCCACAGTTCAACTCTGCGCAATTCAGATATGAGCGACATTTATTCATGGATGCTTGAACGGTTCGACCGGAGCAGAATTATTGAACTGATGCATGATAATCCGAAACGTATTTTACTTGATCAATATTTTTGAAAAAGGATGATTGACATTGAGATTTGTTAGTTTATTAATTGTTATATTGTTCATTCTGACAACAGCTTTTGCTGTATTTGTTCATTTCAGTGATGACAGTGACTATAATGCTCCTCAGATTAGTTGCAGTACAGACACAATTACCGTATCTGTAAAAGACAATGAAAAAGAAATTCTCAAACACGTAAAGGCATCTGATGAAAAAGACGGTGATATTACAGATTCTGTAATAATTGAGTCTGTTTCTCCCTTTGTTGAAAAGAAATGTGCAAAGGTTACTTTTGCGGTTGCGGATTCAGATAACAACGTTGCAAAACTTACAAAGGATATTGTTTATTCCGATTATGTAAACCCTGAATTTGCTTTTGAGAAACAGCATGTTTATTTTACAACTTCAAATAAGGTTGATTTGCTTTCAGGTGTCACAGCGTACGACTGTATTGACGGTGATGTATCTTCAAGAATTATTGTTGCCGATTCACAGATCGATTTGTCTCAGCCCGGTGTTTATCCCGTTACTTACCGTGTGACTACATCAATGGGTGTTACATCTGAAATTGATATGAATGTATATGTGTATCCGTCAAGACTCAGTGAAAGCATTCTTCTTAAATCCTATCTTGTTTACACAGACAGTAATAACAAAATCGATCCCGAAAGTTATATTGATTCATTCCCCGAAGAATACCTTGAAACAAAAAAAGGCGATAAATATAAATATACTTTCGATATCCTGGACGAAGTCAATTATGACGCTCCCGGAGTATATTACATAACCTATCGTCTGTCACGTATTCTCAAGAATGCAGGCAGAAACGATGAAGCTGAAATTCTGGCAGAAGCATATCTTGCTGTTGCCGTAAAAGGTGAAAAGTAATGAGAGAGATTCGTTTTGACTATATAAACTGGTATACCATTATCAGAGATCTGCTCAGAAGATTCTGGGTTATAGTTCTTGCGGCTGTTACAGGTTTTATAGGCGTTAGAACATATTTTGATTTTACATACAAACCCGTTTATCAGTGTTCTGCAACAATTTCGGTAAATGCAGTTGATTCAGGTGTTTATTCATTCTCAAGTCTCAACAAAACAATCGAAACTGCAGCAACATTTCAGGAAATGTTCCAGAGCTCATATTTCAGAGAGAAACTCACGGAATTAACAGGTTATGATGTGGACGGTGAAATCTCAGCAAGTCAGATTACAGAGACGAACCTTATTGTAATCAAGTATTCATGCGATGCACCTGTTGATGCATATAAGACACTTATTGCTATTATTGAGAATTATAATGAAATCACAGACTACGGTTTTCAGAATATGATTCTGAGTATCATTTCTCCGCCTCATGTACCTACTGTGCCGTCAAATCCCGTATCATACGGTTATTTTGATAAAATCGGTTCAGCGTTTATGGCACTGCTTGTTGTGTTCTTTATTGTTGTTTCTTCATATTTCAGAGACACTGTAAAAAATGAATCCGATGTAAACAATATGCTTGATGCCAAGCTGTTCAGCGTTATTTATCATGAAGAAAAGAATAAGACTATCCGTTCAAAACTCAGATTCACTCATTCAAAAGCTCCGCTGCTTATAACAGATATTCTTATCAATTTCCGTTTTGCAGAGAGTTTCAGGGTTGCAGCACTCAAGCTTGAATATCTTATCAATTCCAAAAAAATCAAAACAATGATGATAACAAGCTGCGGTGAAAATGAAGGTAAGACTACTGCTGCCGTAAACCTTGCTCTTGCCGTTGCAAAACTCGGCAGAAAAACTCTTCTTGTTGATGCCGACCTTAGAAAACCTGCTATACATCACTTCTTCAAAAATGATGAAGCTGACGATCCTCTCGGACTCGGTGAAGTGCTGACAGGCAATGTTTCAATTACTAATTCAATTATACGTGATCCGAAAACAGGACTTTATATAATGTGCGGAGCACAGAAATACAGCAACAGTTCAGAAATGCTTTCAACAAAACGTTTTGAGCATTTTGTTGAGTCGCTGAAAGATCAGTTTGACATTATTATTTTTGATACTGCGCCTACAGCATTGGTTTCTGACGCTGAAATCATTGCAGGTGCTATAGATTCAGCAATAGTAGTTGTCCGTCAGGATGTAGCTCCCGTTCCGGAAATAAACGATATGATTGATATGCTTAATCAATCTGATGTTTCTGTTGAAGGCTGTATTTTCAATGACGTAAAAGTTCTTCCTAAATTCAACAGCCATGCAAATCCTGTGCAGGATGAAAAAACAGGAGATCAGGAGGTGAATTACTGATGCCTGATACACAAACAGTTCAGAAATATTCAAATGATGTTGAAGTTGAACAGTCTTCAAAAAATACAAATGACAACGGCGGTTACGTTTTTGACACAAACACGTTTGCTGTTGATTTTACAAAAGGTGTAAAAAAATTCTGGTATCTGATTGTGGTTATTGCCGCATTTCTCGGTTTGTCATCTGCTTATCTCAGTTATGTAAGCTATGTACCTATGTATCAGTCTTCAGTGTCATTTTCCGTGTCAGCTGTATCTCATAATGTTACAGGCGGAACAGTTTTTGCTTCTTATTACGATAACAGTTCTGCAACACAGTTGTCCAAAACGTTCCCTTATATAGTCGGCACATCAATGATGCAGAATGCATTGCTTAAAGATCTCGGTAAAAGTTATGTAAACGGTAATATTTCCGCAGAATCTGTAGCAACAGATTCAAACATCTTCAAAGTTACCGTAACAAGTAATTCTCCCGACGATGCTTTTGCAATTGTCAATTCGGTAATCAAAGTTTATCCTGATGTTGCAATGTTTGTTGTGGGTAATGTTGATCTCAACATTCTTATAAAACCTACTTTGCCTGCAGAGCCTTATACAACCAATAATTTTCTTCGTATAGGTGTTATAATGGCACTTGTGGGTTCAACAATTGGCTTCGGTCTTGTTGCAGTATATGCGTTTTTCCGTAATACAGTCCGCAAGAAAGAAGATTTCAAAAACAAACTCAATCAGAAGTGCTTTGTTGAAGTTCCTTATGTTGTATTTCACAGAAAAACAAGTGACAGAAAAAATAATAAAAGAATGGTACGTATTTCAGACAGACATCCCACATTCAAGGAATCGTTCCGTCTGCTAAGAAAACGACTGCTCAGAAGTCTCGGCACAAACGACAAAATTATTGCCGTAACATCTCCCGTAGCAGGAGAGGGTAAAACAACTGTTGCGTACAATTTTGCTTCAGCACTTGCAATTTCAGGTAAAAAAGTTGCTTGTGTGGATATGGATATGAAAGCAAGAAGCCTTCAGAAATATCTTGAATCTGAAAGTAAAAAAGGCTATACAGATCTTCTTAAAGAAAATTCAGAAGATTTTGCAGACATCATATATTCCGAAATTGAAAATCTTGATGTCTATTTTGCAGGTGAATCTGACGTTTCTTTTTCAGAAAGCCTCTTTATGCCGTTCTTTGATTATCTTCGCAGTAATTACGAATATGTAATTGTAAATATGTCACCCGGTTCAGAATTTTTTGACGCTGTTTCCGTAAGTAATATGTGTGACTGTATGGTTCTTGTTGTAAAGCAGGATTCCGCATCTATAGATAAAATAAGAAAAACACTTGAATATCTGTCATTCAGCAGTGCACGTATTCTCGGCTTTGTTTTTAACGGTGTTCAGGATGGTTTCTCCGGTTACGGCAGTTATTACTATGGCGGTAAGTACGGCTACGGAAAATACGGCTATGGTAAGTACGGTTACGGTAAGTACGGATACGGTAAGTACGGATACGGTCATCGTCGTAAGCATCATAAATCCCGCGGCTACGGTTATGGCTACGGTTATGGTCACGGTTACGGATATGGCTACGGATACGGTTATGGTTACGGCTATGGCGAAGATGATGAATATGAGGAGAATCATCATCATAAAAAACATCATCGCAAAAAGGCTGTTGAACCTGCAGATAATGCAAAACTCAACGAGTTGCGTGATTCAGATATTCCTGATAATAATATTTAACAGATACACTAAAAACCGTCAGTTCGTCTGGCGGTTTTTTTGCTTATATTTGTTGATTAATTTATATGATTGTGCTACAATCAAGAAAAACATCCGGAAGTGATACTATGTACAGAAGTGAATATCCCCGACCGTCATTTGTCCGCGAAAATTGGATTAATCTTAACGGTAAATGGGATTTTGAAATAGGTAAAGATAATATTTTTGATAAAGTTATTGAAGTTCCGTTCTGTCCTGAAAGTGAACTGTCAGGCATCGGTCATAAAGATTTTATGAATCAAGTTCAGTACAGAAGAACTGTAGAAATCACAGCAGAACAGCTTGCAGGTTCAGTTATAATAAACTTCGGTGCTGTTGACTATTCTTGTACACTTTTTATCAACGGCAATAATGCAGGTACTCATAAAGGCGGTTATATTTCTTTTTCTTTTGACATAACAAAGTATCTCAGAGAGGGCGAAAATGAGATAATTCTTTCCGTTTTTGATGATACAAGACATCCTGCAATTCCTATTGGTAAGCAGTCAGACAGATTTGAAAGTTACGGCTGCAGTTATACAAGAACAACAGGTATCTGGCAGACAGTATGGCTTGAATTTGCAGGTAAAGCTTATATAACCGAAAGAAAAATAACACCTGTTTCCGGTGAAAAATCAATTTATTTTGAGGGAAAACTCAGTACAGCAGATGTTTGCGAAGTTGTTGCTCAGATTTATTATAAAGATGAAAAGGTTGCTGAGTGTACAGCAGTTTCTGCAGACGGTAAATTTTCAATGACTGCTGTCATTGATGGTGAAATAAAACTCTGGGATGTGCTCAGTCCCGAAATATATGATATTGTTCTTTCTGTAAAGCAGAGTGGGGAAGTTTCAGACAAAGTCAGAACATATACAGGTTTCAGAACTGTTGAACTCAAAGACGGAAAATTCCTGCTTAACGGTAAATCAGTTTTTCTTCGTCAGATTCTTGACCAGGGATTCCATCCCGACGGAATTTACACATTCCCGACAATAGATGATATAGAAAAAGATATTGATATTGCAATAGGACTCGGTTTTAACGGTGCAAGACCGCACGAAAAGATTTTTGAAGAATATTATTTTTACTATGCCGATATGAAAGGATACCTTGTATGGGGTGAATTTCCCAACTGGGGATGTCTTCTTGACAGTAAAAATAATCCCGAAGCTCTTGAAAACTTCCTTACTGAGTGGAAAGAAGAACTTGTAAGGGATTATAACCGCCCCTCAATTATCGGTTGGTGTCCTCTTAATGAAACATGGGACGGTCCTCATTTCTGTGACGCTGTGTGTCAGAAAGCAATTTTTGATGCAACTAAGGAATATGACACAACACGTCCTGTTATAGGTGCCAGCGGCGGATATCTTTATTATACAGATATTGATGATTATCACGATTATTCACACACAGCAGAAGAAATTATTTCCCATGTGCATGATCACAAAAACGGAACTTATGAACACGAAGTTGTAAATAAGAAAAATGATGAAGAAAATGCATGTCTTCTCACTCAGGAAGATCTGAAAGGTCTGCCTATTTTCTGCTCTGAATATGGCGGAATTTCATTCAATGTCGGTGACGGAGCATGGGGTTATGTAAATGAAAGCAACGAGGATGATTTTGTTGCACATTATATTTCAGATACAACAGCTATTATGCAGAGCGACTGTATGGGTATGTGTTATACACAGCTTACAGACGTTGAACAGGAACAGAACGGTCTTGTAACCTATGCAAGAGAGCATAAATTCTCAGACGAAGCACGCAAGAAAATCCGTGAATGCAATATGCAGAAAGCGAAGATTGAAGAGTAAACAATAATTTGTCGGGATGAAGCCGACAAAAATGAATAATGAGTAGTGAGCAATGAGCAATGTCGGAAGTCGCAAGCGACTTATGTTCCGCTTCGCTCTATATGATGGGTTAAAGGGCGTAGCCCTTTCCATCATTACTCATTAATCATTACTAATTACTCATTAATTTGTCGAGGGGACCTCGACAAATTCTGATTTGCAATACAAAAAGGAGACGGTTTTTCGTCTCCTTAATTTATTAATTCGTTTATTATATAGTTTGAAATAAGAAATCCGTCAGGTGTAAGGGAAATACTGTTGTCTGTGAGTATCAACAGTCCGTCTTTTACAAAACTGTCGGCTTTTTTTATTATTTCAGCAGGGAAGTCTTCGTCAAAACGTGTTCTGAAATCTTCAAAAATGATTCCGTCAGAAAGTCTGAGGCGGAGCATTATATATTCGTCTCTGTCACCGCCTGCAGAGTCATAAACAGCCTCTTTACCGTTTATGAATGATGTTATATCCCTTTCAAAAAAGAATCTTCTGCCGTCAATGAAAGCATGTGCAGAAGGGCCTGTTCCGAGATATTCTTCACAGTTCCAGTATTTTGTATTGTGACGGCTTCTGTATCCGTCCTTTGCAAAGTTGGATATCTCATAGTGCTCATATCCTGCATCACGGAGCTTTGTTGAAAGATGAGTGTACATATCGCATACAGTGTCTTCATCAGGCAGATTCAGACTGTCAATTCTCTTATGAAAAACAGTCCCTTCCTCAACCGAGAGCATATATGCGCTTATATGCGGCACATCTGTTGCAATCAGAAAATCAATCGTTTTATCAAGACTTTCCATTGTCTGGTCGGGTACACCCAGCATAACATCAAGTGAAATGTTTGTAATTCCGTATTTTCTTGCATCTGAAATTACAGATAAAATCTGATTTCTGTCAGAGAATCTGCCGAGTTTTTTTCTTTCGTTATCTACTGCCGACTGCATACCCAGAGAAATTCTGTTTACACCGTAAGAAGCAAGTTTTTTCCAGAATTCTTCATCAACCGTTGACGGATTGCATTCAACTGTGATTTCCGCATCATCTGAAATTATATAATACTCTTTTGCACAGTTTATGATTTTTCCGATGTTATCGGCACCGATAACAGAAGGAGTGCCGCCGCCGAAATAAATTGTGTCAAAAGAAAAATCTGTATTTTGTGTAAATTCCTTTGTTCTTCTGCCGGTTTTTATTTCATCAATAACAGAACCGACATAGTTTTCTATGTCGGCATTTTTTGAAAGGCAGGAATAAAAGTCGCAGTAAGGACACTTTGAACGGCAGAAAGGAATGTGAATATATAAACCTTTCATTACTGTTCATCGAGCTTGAGGATAGCCATGAATGCTTCCTGAGGCACTTCAACAGTACCGAATGAACGCATTCTCTTTTTACCCTCTTTCTGTTTTTCAAGAAGCTTCTTTTTACGAGTGATGTCACCGCCGTAACATTTTGCAAGAACGTCTTTTCTCATAGCTTTGACTGTTTCTCTTGCAATAACCTTACCGCCGATTGCAATCTGAACGGGAATCTCGAACTGATGCTTCGGAATGTTATCCTTGAGCTTTTCTGCAATCTTTCTTGCTCTGCCGTATGCTTTTTCTGAATGTATAATGAATGAAAGAGCATCGATTGTGTCACCGTTGAGAAGAACATCGAGTTTTACAAGATTACTTCTTGTGTAACCTGCAAGTTCATAGTCGAATGATGCATAACCTCTTGTTCTTGATTTGAGTGCAGCAAAGAAGTCATAGATGATTTCGTTAAGGGGAAGGTCATATGAAAGCTCAACACGGTCTGCAGAAAGATATTTCATATCTTTGTAGACGCCTCTTCTTTCCTGACAAAGGTCCATGATTGTACCTACAAATTCAGGGGGAGAGAAGATATGAGCATCTGTTACGGGTTCTTCGCTGAAATCGATTTCCGCGGGGTCGGGATAGTTTGTGGGGTTATCGATTTCAAGCACTTCACCGCCACGCATATGTATCTTATAAATAACGCTGGGAACTGTTGAAACAAGGTCGAGGTTATATTCTCTTTCAAGTCTTTCCTGAATGATTTCAAGGTGAAGAAGACCAAGGAAACCGCAACGGAAACCGAAACCGAGTGCACCTGATGTTTCAGGTTCAAATGAAAGTGCAGCATCGTTGAGCTGAAGTTTTTCAAGAGCTTCTTTGAGTGCTTCATAGTCTGCACCGTCGGCAGGGTAGATACCGCAGAAAACCATGGGGTTAACCTTTTTGTAACCTGCAAGAGGCTCTGATGCAGGATTTGTTGCGAGTGTGACTGTATCACCTACACGTGCATCACGGACAGTCTTGATTGAAGCTGTGATGTAACCAACTTCACCTGCAGAAAGCTTTGCTCGGGGTGAAAGTGATGTTGCAGCCATCTTACCTACTTCAACAACAGTAAACTGTGCACCTGTTGCCATCATTCTCATTGTGTCGCCGGGCTTGATTGTACCGTCCATGATTCTTACATAAACGATAACACCTTTGTAGTTGTCATAGATTGAGTCAAAAACAAGTGCACGCAGGGGAGCGTCATCGTCACCTTCGGGGCAGGGAACGAGTTTTACAATCTGTTTAAGCACTTCTTCAACGTTTTCGCCTGTCTTTGCAGAAACTCTGGGAGCTTCGCTTCCGTCAAGACCGATAACTTCTTCAATATCACCGGCAACTCTGTCGGGATCAGCAGCGGGAAGGTCAATCTTATTGATAACAGGTACAAGTTCAAGATCGTGGTCAAGAGCAAGATATGTGTTTGCAAGTGTCTGTGCTTCAATACCCTGTGTAGCGTCAACGATAAGTACAGCGCCTTCACAGGCTGCAAGTGAACGTGAAACTTCGTAGTTGAAGTCAACGTGACCCGGTGTATCAATAAGATTCAGCTCATATTCTTCGCCGTCTTCGTTGTAATTCAGTGTAACAGCATGAGCCTTGATTGTGATTCCTCTTTCTCTTTCAAGGTCCATATCGTCGAGAATCTGCTGCTGCATATCTCTTTTTGCAACGGTATTTGTCTTTTCAAGCAGACGGTCTGCAAGAGTTGATTTACCGTGGTCGATATGTGCAATGATAGAAAAATTTCTTATGTGTTTCTTTGGGGTGTTCATCTGAATCCTCCGTGATTATAATTCATTATCCGTCGGCTTGAAACCGAGACCGAGTATTTCCGAAGCATCGGAAATTATAATAAAAGGTTTCTCGTCAAAACGTCTGACGATTTTCCTCATTTTTGCAACTTCATGAGGTCTTACAACAGACAGAAGCATATGTTTTGCTTTGCCCGTATAAGCACCCTGGCAGGGGAGAATGGAAACGCCTCTTGGTGTTTCAGTTGTTATTGCTTTTGCTATTTCTTCACCGTTGTCTGAAATAATCAGCATCATTTTGCCGCTGTCCGAGCCGTAAAGCACAAGGTCAATGGATTTGCTTGAAACAACAAAAACGATAGTAGCATAGAGAATACTTTCAATATTTCTGTAAACAAGACCTGCAAGAAGTACAACACAAAGGTCGCATATCATTACAAGACGTCCCATGGACATATGGGGGATTGCTTTTTTCAGAAGGCGCCCCATGATATCAGTACCGCCGCTTGTGGAGCCTCTTGTGAATATGACACCGAGTCCCACACCCATAATTGCACCGCCGAAAAGTGCGGCAAGAATCTTATCGCCTTCATACTGAGGCATAAAAAGTGCACCCAGGTCGATTGCTACTGATGTCATAAACGTGGAAAATAGTGTCTTTACGATGAAATCCCATCCGAAGACGAAAAATGCAATAATGAAAAGGGGAATGTTTATTGCAAACATCGCAGTACCTATGGGGAATTCCCAAAGATAATTTGCAAGGATTGCAAGACCTGTTGCACCGCCTGATGAAAGTTCATTGGGTGAAACAAAACAGTTGACGCCGACGGCATAGATGAATGCGCCTGCAGTGCAGATAAGCATATCAAGTAATACATCTTTTATGTTTAACTTCTTTTTAGTCATATTTACACCTCTTGTGTAACTATTTTAAACAGATCTTTCAGTCTTTGTGTGTTACCGTTTATGTAGAGCCATCCGAAAAGCACTTCAAGTCCTGTTGCTGCGTGGTAATCACTTTTTGATTTGTTACGCGGTGTGTGTGCCGTGTGAGTGTTTCTGCCTCTTATGAACATTGTTGTTTCTTCTTCTGTCAGTATCGGCTGCAGCATTTTTATTGCATTTGCCTGATATGTTGCATTTACCATTTCAATGTTCTTTTCGTGAAGTTTGTCTGCTTTGCATTTTGCAGATATTGTGAGGTATTCACGCACCATGATGCCCCATACACCGTCTCCGAGAAAAGCAAGAGCAGAAACGGGATAACCGTCCGAAGATGTGTTTTCCCTTTTCAGGCTGTCAAAATTCAGTGTTGCATCAGGGCACATATTCAAACTCCAGATCGTAGATATTTACTGTGTCACCTTCCTGAATACCTCTGCGGCGGAGTTCATCAAGAATACCGCTTGTGCCAAGCACTGTCTGGAAATACTGGAGTGACTCATAGTCGTCCATATCTGTCTTATTAAGGATCTTAAGAAGCCATTCTGCTTCAACATAATATGTGTCGTCAATAACAGAGACTTTAAAGCCTGTGTTCTTCTTCTTTTCGAGAAGTTCCATGGGGATAGGCTCTGCTTCGTACTGCTTGATGGGGGGAAGTGTTGCAAGCATTGCGGCAGCAGCGTTTACAACTTCCTGTGTGCCTTCAAGAATAGGAGCGCAGATTTCAAAATACTGAAGTCCCTTTGCTTCAATGTAACTTCTGAATTCTTCTCTCTGCTCGTCTGTTGCCATATCGATTTTGTTACCTGCAACAATCTGGGGACACTTTGAAAGCTCTTCATTGAAAACAACAAGCTCTTTGTTGATTGTTTCAAAGTCTTCAATGGGATTTCTGCCTTCACTGCCTGCAACGTCAACAACGTGGATAAGCATACGGCATCTTTCAACGTGACGAAGGAATGCGTGACCGAGACCGGCACCTTCACCGGCACCTTCGATAAGACCGGGGATATCTGCCATAACGAATGAGCTTTCGGGACCCATTCTTACAACACCTAAAACAGGTGTTATTGTTGTGAAATGATAGTCGGCGATAATGGGCTTTGCTTCGCTTACAACGGAAACAAGAGTAGATTTACCGACATTGGGGAATCCGATAAGACCTACGTCTGCAAGAAGTTTGAGTTCAAGTATAACTTCCCATTCTTCACCGGGAACACCTTCTTTTGCAAAACGGGGAGTCTGACGGGTGGGAGTCGCAAAGTGAGAGTTACCCCAACCGCCTTTACCGCCTTTTGCGGCAATAAAAGGCTCATCAGAAGACATATCAGCAATAACAACTCCGCTTTCAGCTTCACGGATGATTGTACCTCTGGGAACTTTGATTATAAGGTCCTGTCCCTTTTTGCCGTTCTTTCTTGAACCTGAACCGTTCTGACCGCTTTCGGCTGTGTACTTTCTTTTGTAACGGAAATCTGCAAGAGTTGAGAGGTTAGTGTCAATTTTAAAGACAATATCTCCGCCTTTACCGCCGTCTCCGCCGTCGGGGCCGCCCGAAGCAACGTATTTTTCTCTGTGGAATGCAACGGCACCGTTACCGCCGTTACCTGCCTTTATTTTTATTTTCGCTTTATCAACAAACATACTTTTTACCTCGTAATTTTTGTTCACATAATTAATCATTATAAGTATAGCATATATCATATGAAATATAAATAGGAAAATTCGATATTTTTTTATTTCTTTTAAAAACTTTTTCTGTTTACTCTTGCATTTTTCGTCATGAAGTTGTAAAATAATCTACAGATGAT
>JAZOUN010000134.1:0-2054 GCA_045658165.1 Acutalibacteraceae bacterium | reverse complement strand
GTTGACGTTAAGGCTGACACACTTCAGGCAGATGCAGCTTGGACATCAGAAGGTAAAGCTGTTGCTGCTACAGAAGCTAAGACAAAGTATGAACTCGGCGCAGACTACAACATGGCTGCATTCGGCAAGAAGCATGACGGCAGCGAAGGTGAAGTTCTTGAATGGTTCGCACAGATCGATGCATTTGCTGCTACAGCAAAGGGCAAGACAGTTGAAGAAATCAAGGCATTTGTTGGCGCAGACACATACACAACAGGTGATCTTGCAGCTGCAGGTTGCACAATCAGTGTTGGCAGCATCATGAAGGCTCTTGATAAGGCTGTTGCAAATGCTGTTGCTACTGAAGCTACAGCAGCAGACAAGCTCAATATGGCTTTTGCTACATCAATTTCAAACACTGATGCTACAGAAGAAAAAGACGGTTCAGTTGAAGTTAACGCTACAGTTGTTGCTGCTGTTACAGACGCAGAAGGCAAAGTAGTTGTTGCTAAGACAGACGTTGCTCAGACAAAGGTTACATTTGACCTTGCAGGTGCTTCAACAACAGACGCAACTGCAGAACTCAAGACAAAGGGCGAACTTGGCGATGCTTACAACATGGCAGCATTCGGTAAGAAGCACGATGGCAGCGAAGGCACTGTTCTTGAATGGTACGCACAGGCTGCTGAATTCGACAAGGCTCTTGTTGGTAAGACAGCTGCTGATTTCGCAGCGTTTGCTGATGAAACAGGTTACGCTACAGGCGACCTTGCAACAGCAGGTTGCACAATCGGTGTAAGTGACATGATCAAGGCTGCTACAGCTGCAGCAACTGTTGCTTAAGATTTATTTATGAATTTTACGGGATGTTGCATTTGCAGCATCCCATTTTTCAATAACAGGACGGTGAAAATGATATGAAAAAAGTTTTTTTACGAATAATGGCAGTCATTCTGATCATTCTTCAGGTTTTTTCTCTGACAGCATGTGAAAAGAATGCTCAGAAAACAAAATACAATGCATACTATTTCGATTATTTCGACACGGCAACAACAATTACCGGTTACACCGAAACAAAAGAAGAATTTGATGCAATATGCGAAGAAATAAAAATGCTTCTCAATGAATATCACCGTCTTTTCGATATTTACACACGTTATGAAGGGCTTAATAACCTTGTTACAATAAATGATGTGAAAGACGGTGTGCATCTGACAGTAAAAGTCGATGCAAAAATAATTGATATGATTCTTTTTGCAAAAGAAATGTATGAGAAGACTGACGGCAAAGTAAATATTGCAATGGGAAGTGTGCTGAGAATCTGGCATAACTACCGCACATGGGGTCTGAGTGATCCTGATACCGCAGAATTGCCCGATATGGAAAAACTCACTGAAGCGGCAAAGCACACAAATATAGATGACATTATTGTTGATAAAGAAAACAACACCGTACTTCTTGCCGACCCTGAAATGCTTCTTGATGTAGGTGCTATCGCAAAGGGTTATGCCGTTGAAAAGGTTGCCGATCATCTTGAAAGCAAGGGGATAACATCATTCATTCTCAATGTGGGCGGAAATATCCGTACAATCGGTCTGAACGGTGAAAACCAACCTTTTAAAGCAGGAATTGAAAATCCTGATAAGGATAATGAAGAAACTCCTTATATTGAGTTTATTGAACTGAGTAATAACTCAGTTGTTACAAGCGGTTCATACCAGCGTTTTTACACTGTCAACGGTGTGAATTATCATCATATTATCGATCCGGAGACTCTTATGCCGGGAACAAAATACAATTCAGTTTCGGTAATCACACCCGATTCAGGAATGGGTGATGCATTATCAACAGCTTTATTCCTTATGGACGAAGAAGAGGGTAAAGCTCTTATAGAATCAACAGAAAATACCGAGGCAATGTGGGTGCGTCCCGACGGTACTCAGGTTTATTCTTCGGGATTCGCAAATTATACTTTTGAATATAATAATATTTTTTTACATTAAAACTTGCTCATATTTGTTTATTTCTCTTGTAATAAAAGGTAAAAAGTATTATAATAATTTTATATATTCCGG
>JAZOUN010000133.1:0-7205 GCA_045658165.1 Acutalibacteraceae bacterium | reverse complement strand
TTTTAATTTATCAGATAGCTACAGTAGGGGCGTTGACCCAACGCCCGGCACGAAGTGCAAACACCGAAGGTGTTTCAATTGAATAAAATTGTTGTATTTGAACGGTGTTCCATCGCCCCTACCGGTTGGAATTTTTAATCACGCAGGTAAACAATAATTTGTCGGGCTGATGCCCGACAAAAAGAATATAGAAAAAATAATAAATAATAAATAATAAAATCGGAAGCGCTACGGGGTTTGATTATAATAAATGGGGTTGAGGGGTTTACCCCTTTCTACATTATTCTTTATTCATTATTATTTATTCTTTAAAGAATTTATCGGGATCTTTCAATGAACAATTTACAATTTACAATGTACAATGATTTGCAAAAACCGCCTGTATCGTTACAACTGCACAATTGTAAATTGTACATTATACATTGTTAATTAATCCGACAAATTCCGATTGCTTTATAAAAAAACCGGGAGCACTTTTTTTAAAGTGTCTCCCGTTGTTTTTTTGTATCCGTTTTTTTTCTTATATCATTGTAACGAGACCGGATGTGCCGTTTACAATCATTTCGGCAGCAAGAAGTGCAAGTTCATCCATAGTTATGTCCACATCACCGCGGAGCCATTTTATGTACATAGAAATTGTGCCCGAAGCCACAAATTCCGTTGTCAGTTTGAATCTTTCCGTGGAGGGGTTGTATTTGAGTCTGTAAAGATTTGTCAGCTCTTCGCTGAGAACGTCCTTTATTCTTATTACGAATTCCGCAAATTTGTTGTTTTTTGCAATGTTGCGGAAAAGGTCAATTTTTTCGTTGATTATTTCATTTATACTCAGAAAGAATTTGTATTCGGGCATTTCCGAACCTATGTATTCAAGGATTTCCTGCTTGATAACTGAAACAATTATGTTACCCAGGTCGTTATAAAGGTCGTTTATGCTCTCGTAGTGGAGATAGAATGTCTTTCTGTCTATATCAGCAATCTTTGAAAGCTCTGTAATGGTGATTTTTGTTACATCTTTTACCTCAAGCAGTGTAAAGAATGCACTTATTATTGCTTTTTTTGTCTTTATCTGGCGTCTGTCATAATTCTGATTGTGATAGAGCGCTTTTTCGATTTTATCGTTCATTTTGTGCCACCGTGTCTGTATTTTTTTGATATTATAGAATAAAAAAGTGAATTAGTCAACAGTCTGATGAATAATTCTTGAAATGTTGAAAAATGAAAATATCCCCTTTTTTATGTCATTGACAAAAAAACGTTTTTTAAGTATAATTCATATAGGATAGGAGGATGAAAAAATGAAAAAAACTGTTACTTTTATTTTAACCATTATAATGATAATTCTTATGCTCGTGCCCTCATTTGCGGCAGAGAACAAAGATGTTCTTTCATTCAATGATGACGGAACTTTCAGAATTATGAATATTTCCGACATTCAGGACGGAACAAAGCTTGTAAAGACAACTGCAGAATTTTTCAAAGCAGTTATTGCAAAGGAAAATCCCGACCTTATTGTGCTCACAGGTGACAATATTGCAGGTAATACACTTTCTGCAGATGAAACAGAAACTGCAATAAGAGCAGTTATGGATGTTTTTGAGGAGTGCGGTGTTCCCGTTGCAATTGTTTTCGGCAATCACGATGAAGAAAGCGGCATGTGCAAGGAAGAACAGATGGCGATTTACAACACATATTCCTGCAGTGTTTCAGTTGATGAGGGTGAAGCTCTCTGGGGTTGCGGTACATACAACATTCCCGTTTATTCATCAGATGATGACACTGATGTTGTATTCAACTGCTGGATGTTCGATTCCGGCAACCGTGACGAAGACGGTGAGTATGACCATGTAAAGGAAGACCAGATAGAGTGGTACAAAACAGAATCTGCCCGTCTCAAAGCAGAAAATGACGGTGAACCGGTTCCCTCAATCGCATTCCAGCACATTATTGTGCCCGAAGTTTTTGAGGCTTTTGATGAAGTTGATTCATCTGTAAAGGGTTCAGTTGTCAAATACGGTAAGTACTATGCTCTTCCCGCTTCTGCTGCAGAAGGCAGTGTTATAGGGGAGCCTCCCTGTCCCTCGGGAACAAACGGCGGTCAGTTTGATGCTTTTGTTCAGTGCGGCGATGTTCTTGCCGTAGTTTCAGGTCACGACCACACAAATTCATTCTCTGTTGAATATAAAGGTATAGATATTATCAATTCACCCACCGCAGGTCTGAGATCTTACGGTGACAACAGCTCAAGAGGCGTCAGAATGTTCATCATCAATGAGGAAAATCCTTCTGACTACGAAACAAAAGTCGTAACTTACCCCGAAGTTTTTGAAGATAACGCACAAGCTATGATTTCTTTCAGATTCTACGGCTTTTTCAGTGAGGCACAGTCTTTCTTCTACACATTATGGAGTAAGGTAACAGGACTTTTCAGCTGATAAATATATCTGAAAGGGGAAAAATACATGAATAAGGCAAAAGCATTGTTTGCAATAGGTATGGTTGCCGTTGTTGCCGGTTCTTCTGCCACGGCATGGTATCTTAACGAAAAAGGTATTATCGGTGAGAGTGCTTCCGAAGAATATGTTGAAGAATTTTTTGATGAAGACATCGATGATAACAATAAAAACGACAAAAACAATAAAAATGATTCGTTAAAAGATAATAAGGACAAAGATGAAACAACCACACAGTCCGAAAAAATGAGCGAAACAGCTAAAGATTCGGAAACTGAAAAGAACGAACAGAAACCTGCAGACGAAACAACAAAGGCAGATAAGGATAAACCCGTTGCCGATGAAAAAGTTGACAACGACAAGATAAACGATTTTCTTACAAATTTTGCTGCGGTTTCCTTTGCGGAACAGGGCGGTGCATTTACCGGCAAGAGCTTTTCAGGTTATGAACTTGTCCGTTTTGCGTATTCCCATATAATGCGTACCGAAAAATCTGCAGTAAAAACAATCGAAAAAGACGATTATGTGAAATACTATAATGTTGTTTCATATAAAAAGGTGAACGAAGTGCTCGGCAGGTTCTTTGATGTGAGTGTTTCTCCCGAAAATGTGAAATCTCAGTATTCCGAGGCATTTTTCGATTATGAGGACGGTAAATTCATCACTCCCGCAACAGACGGCATGGCTTATATAAACTATGTTGTTGCAGATTCAGTCAGAAAAGACGACAATACGTATTATGTTCAGTTTACGGTTTTCTCAGGTGATGCGGCTTATGCAGACGGTGAAGCAAAGATAATTGAAGAAAACGGCGGAATGAAACTCGCATATTACAAGATTTATGCCTGAAACGATGTTTCGTATTAAAAAGAATTGTGCAGTATAAAGAACAATGGAAAAGAAACCCTATTTTTGTTAATATTAACGGACAAAAATAGCCGAAAAGTCTTGACTTTGTTTTTTGTGTTATGGTATTATAACTATGTTCTTGTATTATATTCACAAGGCAATACTATGCCCGTTACTTAAAAAAGTAATTTATGGGGTAAATATCTAAGGAGGAATTTTTATCATGAGTAAGAATCTCAAGACTCTTATCTGCTGCGTACTCTCACTTGTTTTCGTTTGCGGTACAATCGTTGCAGTTTTTGCTGACAGCAACGGCGCATTCACAAAGACAGCAGAAGCTGTTTCTGTAACAGAAGAAGCTTCAGATGTTGAAACAACAACAGTAGTTGAAACAACAACAGAAGCAGTTGTAGAAACAACAACAGTTGATGAAGAAATCAGCGAAGAAGCAACAGATGAAGAAACAACAACAGAAGAAGTTGTAGTTATCAGACTTGGTGACGTTAACTTCGACGGCGAAATCACAGCCGGTGACGCTCGTCTCGCTCTTCGTTTTTCAGCTGAACTCGAAGATGCTACACCCGAACAGCTTATCGCTGCTGAAGTTGTAGCTGACGGCGCAATCTTTGCAAGCGACGCAAGACGTATCCTCAGAGTAAGTGCAGAACTTGATGACGAATCAGTTTTCGGCACACCTGCAGATGCAAACGTTGCTGACGAAGTTGTTACAGCTTAATTTGTTTCAGAGTTGAAAACATAAAATTACAGACAGTCGTCAGACTGTCTGTTTTTTTTGCTTTGTTTATAAATATAAACAAAAAAAATAAATTATATATGAAAATATTGTTGCATTTCCTTTTGCTTTGTGTTAGAATAAGCATATTATTATAACTATGTAATGGAGGTTGTTATCTTGGCTGACTCCAATATGGAAACACAGACACAAGCGGTTGAAGAACTCAATACCGGTTATGTCTATGAAAACAGACGATATGTCGGCACTAAGGAAACAGTCGGTTTTGTTCTCTGGGATGCTGCTCAGAGTTTCAACATCAACAAGTATTCTGACCGTTTCATAACCAACATCGTTCAGGTTGATCTGTCTCTGCAGATGATCGAACAGGCAATCAACGGTGTATGGGATATCGTTAATGATATCTTTATGGGTGCAATCGTTGATAAAACACGTACAAGATGGGGTAAATTCAGACCTTATCTTCTCGCACTTGCAATCCCCGGTCTTATCGGTACCTGCCTTTACTGGCTCATGCCTATCATGTTTGCAGGTAAAACCTCAATGGACCTTACAAAATTCGTTTTCTACGTACTTCTCGCATTCGTCCGCGAAGGTATCGGCACATTCCAGAACATTGCCCGTAACGGCTTGCTTTCGACCATAACGCCGCATCCTGTGGACCGAACCCGATTGATAACCATTGCAAACTTTGCCTCGGGTACTTTCGGCGAAAAACTGCCGGAACAGATAATGACTGTTATTCTCGACCTTATCGATAACAGCGTATTCAAAGGCGGGGCAAGTAAAAAGAGTATGTATCTTGCATCATTCGTAGGAATGGGTCTCTTTACAAACTTCGTTGCCAGCGGTATGTCATTCTGGTTCTTCTCAAACTCAAAAGAACGTATCATGCAGTCTGTTGAATCTCCCAGTATCACACAGGGCATGAAGTCAATTATAAACACCAAACCCATGCTGTTGCTCACACTCAGCGGATTCCTGTCAAGTTTCGGTATCGGCGGCAGCAAGAGTGACTATTACATAGACGTTCTTCATCTTGCTTCAATGACCATGATTACAGGTATTGCAGCAGCACCCGTCAGCCCCGTATCATATGCTTATGTTCCCTGGCTGCGCAGACACTTCTCAAGTAAATTCCTTTACATTTCCACAAACTACATCACAAACTTCCTTAACGTATTCGTATTCGGTATCGGTGTTGTAGGTATGAACTGGAAAACAAAGAAGGGCGGTATTTACCAGAGCACAATCGGTATGCTCATCGTTATGAGTATTTACGAACTTGTCTGGACTCTCTTCTACGGTGCACGTTCAGTTATCGGTACAGAAATGTTCAACGAAGCTATGGACTACTGTGAATGGAAGAACGGTTACAGAACAGAGGCTATGACCTCAGTTGCAAAGGATATTGTGCAGAAGGTATCTGCCAAGTTCTCTTCACTTATCAGTACAGGTCTTAAAAAGCTTGTTAATTACGACCAGACTGCTTACGTTTCAGGCAGAGAACAGACAGACAACGTTAAGTTCTATATGTTTGCAATGTTCACAATCGTTCCCGCACTTACAGGTTCATTGGGTATCATCCCCATGCTCTTCTACGACCTTGAAGGCAAGAAGAAAGAAATCATGTATGCTGAACTTCTTGCAAGACGTGCAGAACTCCAGAAAGCTGCCGACTCAGGCGACACTGAAGCTCTTGCAAAAGCTGCAAAAGAACAGATGGAAAAAATGTAAAATACAAAAAATTACAGCGTATCTTCTGATACGCTGTTTTTTTATACGCTTTTATCATTCATAAAGGTTGCCGCGCCTCTTCGTCTGCCGTACCAGACGGTGAATTTTGCAAAGTCATGCCATGAGTCAAAGACCTTATCCTGACGGAAAGAGTATTGTGTTGTCTTTTTTTCGGGCAGTGCAGGAATGCCCTGCATAAGCTGTGCAAAATAATTGTGAAGATCGTATCTGCAACAGAAATCATAATTGAGCCTGAAGGGGGTTTTCAGAATGTTGTCCTGATATTTTTCAATATCTTCAAAAAGTTCATTCTCAATGCCGAAATTTTTCAGGAAGGGGAGAATACTTTTTTTGTATTCACCGTAATTTTTAAGACATTCGATGTATGCGCCCTCTTCAAAGAACCAGATTATATTTCCCAGTTCTTCATTATAATAGTTCCATTCACCGTCTGCCGAGTTTTTGTATTTATCCTCGAATGATACAAAAAGATTGTGAACAAAACCATTGTCTGTATTTATTATGTAATCGAGAAGACGGGAATAAAAATCATAATATGAAACATTTTCGGTAAATCTGAGATGAAGTGCAAAACAGCGAAGAAGTCCCAGTGAATGAAATGCCTGAACGCACACGGAAAACATGTTTGAATCTGTCCAGTCATCGCGGTTCATGGTTGATGTTGAACGGATAATGTAAGAAAACTCTTCGATTTCCTCTTTATTATCGTTTGCACTGTGAATATGGTTGAATTTTACACGGGCAACTTCAATATCGAACTTTTCTATCATATCTTTCTGCCCCAGGGGGGAGTTCGGCAGTGCTTCGCAGTAATATACACTCACCGAGTTATGCTGACCGTGGTCAAGAAGTGTACACAGACCTTTGCAAAAACTGTCTTTTGTTTCTCCGGGTAATCCGAGAATCAGTTCCGAATAAGACGGTATGCCTGCAGCGTTGTACTTTTTCAGCAGATCGGAAAAATGCTCCATAGAGAGATTTTTTCTGCCTATGTTTTCGAGTACTTCGGGAGAGAGTGACTGGTACGCGAGCGTTGCGCCTTTATCCATACCGCATTCATTGAGTTTTTTGCACATTCTGAAAACTCTGTCATTGCTGTTTTTTGTATAGCAGCAGCGGAAAACGTCCGGATACCCCGTAGCTTTCTTGTAAGAAACAAGAGTATCAATAATTTCTTCATCACGTTCAAACAGACCGAAGTTCGCATCCGAACAGTAGATATATTCAATTTTATGGTCAGAGAGCCACTTTATTTCTGCATTTACCTTTTCAATGGGGAACTGTCGCACATTGCTTTTTGAACACCAGTCGCAATATGCACAGTTGAAAGGGCAGCCTCTGTTTGTTTCAAGCACCGAAAGAAATTCAGTATCAGGATCGCTGTTTATTATTTC
>JAZOUN010000132.1:0-24777 GCA_045658165.1 Acutalibacteraceae bacterium | reverse complement strand
GTCGGGAATGTTCTCAATACCATCTTCAAAAACAACAGAAGTAACATAGCTTTCTGCAAACATATTTTCTGCATTTATAACTGTGTTCGGAACAGTTACACTTTTAAGAGATTTACAACCACCGAAAATGTTTGAACCGATTTCCTGTACATTCCCGAGATCAATTGAAGCAAGTCTTGTACATTCGGAAAATGCATAAGCCTCGATAACAGTTACACTTTCGGGTATAACAATTTCGGTCAACTGAGGGCATTGTGTAAAAGCAGCATGACCAATTTTTGTAAGGCCACTACCGAGCTGTACTGATGCAAGTTTTGAACAGTTTTTAAAAGCATACGGGTTGATAGTTTTTACACTGTCAGGTATTACTACAGCAGTGATTTTTGATTTTCCTTCAAATGCATATTCTGAAATCTCAACAACGGGATATCCATCAATTGTTGAGGGGATTTCAATTGCACCTGAAGCCGAAGAACTGATTTGTGTTATTATTGCTTCGTTTTCTTCTTCTGATATGAGTGTGTAGGTGTAAATGTCAGATGTGTATTCAGCGGCTTTACTTTCAAAAGAAAAACTGCTGAAAAAATCAAGGATAGGAGATTTATCCTTTTCTTCATTGCCGTAAACAGGGAGTTTAAGATCAACAAACCCCGATAACGGTGCAGCGCTGAGCATTATCAGTACGGCTAAACATACTGACAGGATTTTTGAAAAAGTTTTTTTCATTTTTATTCACCTCTTCAATAATTTTGCTGTTTAATTTTAACACTTATTATCATGTTAGTAAAGAATCATACTGTATAAAAAAAATCAGCAGAATTGGGTAATTCTGCTGAATTTCTTTCTCAGTGTCTGAATAATTTTCTGAATTTTTTCTGCCATTTGCGCAGGTAGAGTGTAACCATTCTTGTTATGCATATATCGTAAAGCACAAACATAACATTTCCCATTGCGAGAAGGAGAGGAATGCCCCATTTTCCGAGTTCATCCATTTCATCAAGGGGCAGACCGAGGACATTTACGATAATCACATATGCAGCTATTGCTGTTGTGTTGAAAAATACCGCTTTGAGTGCCCAGCATATAACATCGTTGCTGATTTTACCCTCAACAAAAGGTTTGAATATGGGATACGACCCGAAAAACGCACAATACATCATTGCCGCTTCCTTATCAGGGAGAATCAGGAATGAAAGTATGCTTATAGCCGCATAGGTGCATATTGCCCAGCTTTTGCTGATTTCAATAACCATAATTACAAGCAGTATTCCTGCCATTGCCGGCAATGCGTAAGTAAGATAGGGAATGACGGCTGTGGAGAGCATTATTGTAATTGATAATGCCGCAATCATTCCTCCGAGAGCTGTTTTTGCACTTTTTCTCATTTTATCACCTTAACAGCAGGGAATAATATCGCCGCCCATGCATTCGCAACAGCAGTCTGCACAAATAAGTCCCTGACAGATATTGCAGAATCCGCAATCAGAATCGGCATTTTTGCCTGTTGCAGTTCTGTAACCGCCGCTTCTCTGATTGTTCATGCCCTGATATGCTCTTGCGTACTCAGGATTTGAAGAATCCATCTGATAAGCTCTTGTGTAATTTTCGTATGCGGCATTGGTCCAGCCCTTTTTCTGCTGAATCATACCCTGAAGATAATACCACTCTGCAATTCTTGACATTTCGGGGATGTTGTCAAGCAGAATCTGCGCAGTGTCAAGGTCATTGCGTCTTATTTTTTCGCGTATTTCCTGATATGTGGGTATTGAGTATGAACTGTTCTGATATGAAGTTTCAGAGTACGAACCTGCAGAGGAGTAGGCGCCTCCCGAACGTCTCTGCGCCATAATTGCATCATACGCATCATCAAGTTCACGCATTTTCTTTTCTGCAATGTCGGAAAGTGAACTGCCGGAGTAGTCAGTCATCTGAATATTTCTTGCCTTTTCGCGGTAAGCATTTTTTATTTCATCGTCAGTTGCATTTTCGTAAATACCTAAAATTTCGTAAGGATTATTCATTATGCAACCTCCTCTCATAGACTTTTAATGTTTCATAATATAAACCGTCGTAGATTACGTTTTTTGTAATGCTGCCGAATTTCTTTATATCAAGAAGTTCGTATGCACTTGCAAGTTCACCTGCCGTCATTAGCAGATCACCTTTTATTTTTTCGTAATTATCCTGACCTGAAAGCAGGAAAGGATTGTAATTTCCGGATTTCCTGTCCTTTTCAATATCGTCAAAGGCGTCAATCATGTAAACCCATCTGCCCAGGCAGTATCCCACACGTTCACGCACCCGTCTGCGGTCGTCATCCTGCTCGTTCATTGAATACAGTTTTGACAGCAGTATTGCCGTCGGTTCTGCGGCTTCGTCGATTGAACGGGATTGTTTTTCTTCAACTGCGGATTGCATTAAAATGTATTCTTCTGTAAGTATTGCCGCATCAGGTAAGTTTTTTACAGCTTTTTTGTAAGATGCAAGAATCAGTACCAATAAAATCCTATACAGAATTGCTTTAAATAATGTTGAATCACTGATATTGTCTTTGATTTTGTGATAAAGAAGAAGAACTGAAATGTCGGCAGCAAAGCAGAGTTCTTTATTTTCGCCTTTGCAGAAATTACATTTTTTTGCAGGATTGAAAGGACATCTTTTCTGTTCAAAACATACTTTTTCTTCAGAAAGAGCCATTAATGCAAGGGCGAGAAAAGTTGAATCATAACTCAAAAAAAGGCGTGACAAAATGCCATACCTTTTTCCGAGAGTTCTGCAAAGAGAGCAGTATATGCCCTTGTAAGTTTCGTCCTCTTTTACTTTGAGTTCAGGACGGTGAGTTCTTATATAACCGAACATCAGAGAATAACTTCGTGACCTGTTCTTGCTGATTCGTAAACAGCGTCGAGAATTCTCATCATGTCAACACCGTGCTGTGCGGGAGCGAGACATTCTGCCTTGCCGAGAGCACAGTCAACGAAATGATTGATTTCGTTCTGGAAAAGACCGTCGAATGAAAGTGCAGTGTCTTCGTCGAAGTCAACATTTACAAGATAGTTGTTCATTTCTGTGTAAATTTCAACCTGAGGATCAAGTTTGCAGCCGGCCTTTGTGCCGAAAAGCTGAATATCTCCCTCGGGCTTCTTTATGTTGAGTGAGAATGCAGCTTCAATGCTGAGAACTGCACCGTTGTCAAAACGGATCATTGCAGATGCAAGGTCTTCAACGTCACATATATCGCCTTTTTTTGCATCAGCTGCAGCGTATCCTTTTGTTTTGATAGTGTCGGGACGGTTGAAAAGCTTCTGGAATGTTGCACCGTAAACCGATATGGGCTGAGGACAGCCGAGAAGATATCTTACAAGGTCGATTACGTGAACACCGAGGTCGATAAGGGGACCGCCGCCTGAACGTGACTTGTCACCGAACCAACCGCCGGGGTTACCGTTTCTTCTCAGGTATGTTGCCTTTGCGTAATAGATATCACCGAAATTGCCTGCATCAATAAAGTCCTTTACAACCTTGCAGTCGTTTCCGAAACGTCTTACAAAACCTATCTGAAGAATTTTGCCGTTTCTTTCTGCAGCTTCTTTCATCTGCATTGCTTCCTCTGCATTCATAGCCATGGGCTTTTCGCAGATAACATGTTTGCCTGCATTAAGTGCAGCAATTGAGCACTCAGCATGTGCGCTGTTCCATGTTGTAACACTTACAATATCAATTTCGGGAAGAGCCCTCAGCATTTCATCCTTGTCTGTGAAACATCTTGACTTGTCAACACCGTATTTTTCAGCTTTCTGATAAAGTCTTTCTTCGTTTATATCGCAGAATGCATAAAGTTCAACATCAGGATTGTTAATGTATCCGTTGATATGCTCCTGGCTGATACTACCTACGCCGATAACGGCAGCTTTTAATTTATTCATTATTTTGCCTCCGGATTGTTAATATATACAGATTCATATTAACAGAGAATATAATTTATTTCAAGTTTTTTTGAAAATATTATTGAAAAAAAGGTAAGAGACATTTATAATAATTCAGAAAAGAGGTAATGAATGATGAAATATATATATGAAGCACATTTTCACACATCTGATGTAAGCACCTGCGGTAAAGTCAGTGCACGTGATGCAGTTGCACTTTACAAAAATGCAGGTTATTCTGGTGTTGTTGTAACAGATCACTTTTCTCTTGAATGCTTTGAGGATAAATATCCCGGTTCCACATGGGCAGAAAAGGTTGATTATTTCCTCAGAGGGTACAGAAATGCAAAAGAATGCGAAACAGACAGTTTTTCTGTTATGCTTGGTATCGAACTGCGTTTTCCCGACAGTGAAAATGATTATCTTGTTTACGGACTTGATGAACAGTTCCTTTATGACCATGAAGAAATAATAAGAATGAATGCAAAACAGTTCAAGAATCTCGCTCAGGAGAATGAAATAACTGTTATTCAGGCGCATCCTTTCAGAATTAATTCACATATAACAAATCCCCGATACATCGACGGTATCGAGGTTTACAACGGTAACAGAAGACACGATTCTTCAAACAATATTGCAGAAATGTGGGCAAAAAAACACGGTTTTCTCACAACATGCGGTTCAGACTTCCATGAGTATGAAGACCTTGCAAGAAGCGGCATGA
The DNA here is from genome assembly GCA_045658165.1 of Acutalibacteraceae bacterium. GTDB lineage: Bacteria > Bacillota > Clostridia > Oscillospirales > Acutalibacteraceae > UBA1081. The sequence goes on along the minus strand of JAZOUN010000132.1, from coordinate 20,127 downwards.
TATGTGATAAGTTTCTCAGAAATGTAAAGGATTTCAGGGCAGAATTGCTGTGCGGCGGTTTTGAACTTAAAAAACCTTAAGCAAAAAAACTCTCTGCCATGCTTTTTATTCTGATTTTTTCAGCTTCACTCAGCTGAGAATCACTGTCGGTATCAGTAAATAAATACAAACCTTCAAACGAAGCAGAAAGCTCTATAAAGGCTATTCTGCTTTGTTTTTCTATAACATCAATTCCGAATTTCCCGCTTTTTCCGCAGGAGGAGAGTACAAAGCCTTTTCTTGTGAAAACGGGATTTCTGTATTTTTCATCGCTGTAATAGGGTTGCAGTCTGTCGAGAAAAGCTTTCATCGGGGCAGGGAATGAGTAGCAGTAAATCGGTGCGGCAAAAATGACGTAATCAGAAGAAAAAATACTTCCGGTTATTTCGTTCATATCGTCGTTAAAACACTTTCCGGTAGTCTGACAATGATTGCATGCGATGCACGGAGAAATTTTTTCGTCATACATATTATATACTACTGTATCATAATGACAATTTTCCAAAAAAGCATCAAGAACCTGTTTTGTGTTTCCGTTTTTTCTCGGAGATGCAGTTATTACGGTTACTTTTTTCATAAAAATGCTCCTTCTGAAAATCTGAATAAAAGTAAAAACCTGCACAAAATGTGCAGGTTTTTCTGGTGCCGGTGACCGGGGTCGAACCGGTACGGTATCGCTACCACCGGATTTTGAGTCCGGCACGTCTGCCAATTCCATCACACCGGCAATTTCTTTGCCTATAAATAATACTATTTCCCTTATTAAAAATCAAGAGTGATTTTGTTTTTTCATCATATTGTATAAAATAATCATACTCATTATGTGAAAAAAAGCAAAAAAATAACACTTGATTATAATTTTGAAAATATGTCTTGCAATATTATTTTATTTTATATATAATAAGAATGGACTATGTTATGCGTAAAATATGAACGGTTTGTGAACGACTGATTTTTTGTTTTATGCGAATTTTTCCGTATTTTGAATTTTCAAAATAAAAAGGAGGACAAGAATATGAAGATGCTTAAAAAGACCTTGTGTGTTTTTCTTGCAATGCTTATGATTATGTCAATGTCATCAGCAAGCCTTGTTGCATTTGCTGAAGATTCACAGTTGCAGAATTCATACAGATCTCTTGCGTACTCATTCTTCAAGTACACAAATAAAAGTAGCGGTTACGGTGAGACATTTGTCGTAGATACAGACAGTAACGGCTATCCCGTAACATCAATTGTCGGTGATATGGACCATTATCAGATTTCAAACGCATCTGACGAGTACAAATACGCAGATGAAAATGAAAATCCGATCCGTGCGATTTCATATGACCATAAAGTTTCTGCAAAGGATAACTCAAAGGGTACTATCAGAAATGCTGTAAGAGAATACCTTTCAATTGCAGACAGTCTTATGAGTATGGAATACGGTGTAGGCCTGTATACAATCCCCATGGTTGCAGATGAAGTATCCAATGCCCTTAAGTTCACAAAGGGTGATGACGGAGAATATCTCTTCCTCGACGGTTATACATACGTTGAAGACGCTGTCGGTAAAATCGTGTACAGATCACCTGAAAAGACTTATAAAGTAGTTGACGGTGAAATCGAAGAACTCGATGTCGATGACAGTTGGAAAGATGATTATGCATCAGGTTACAATTTCATTACTCTTTATGAGTATTGTAACGTTGCAACAATTATCGACTATTTCAGCGGTAACTGCACATCAGTAAACTCAGGCAGCTGGTTCCACAACTATTCTTTCTACTGTTATACAGATGTTGATACTGTTCTTACTACAGAAACTCTTGTTAATCAGGATCTTACTTTGAGACATTTTACTGTTGAATGGAAAATGAACAGACAGTATGATGAAACAGGTCTTGACCCTCAGTATTTCAACGGCGGTTATATTATAACAGAAGACAGAACCGAAACTACTGATATAAGAAAAACTCTTGTTAAAATGCAGACTGCATTCAAAACATATTTTTCAACATACTATTCAAATAACTTCCTCAAGAATGTAACAAACGGTGAGCTTCTTCAGACTCACTACAGTGCAATCCGTGAATACTACAATGTATTCTCAGGTCTTTCAAATGCTGCGGCTATTGCTGTTTTCGGTCAGAGTGCTTACAGTTACATGCATCTTGTAAATCAGCTTACTCCTATTGTGGATCCCAACCTTCCCACAGATCCCACATACTGGCCTAAGCATACATATGAAAAGTATCTTGATGAAAGCGGTCAGCCTGAAGTTTATCAGGTAGACTCAGAAAAGGTTGAAAGTATTGTTAAGACAATCGACAGCCTTCTTACAAATGAAAAGCTCGGCGGCATCATCAAGTCATTCATCACATTGTCAGACCCCATTAAGGCTCAGCAGGCAAAGACTCCCAAGGATGTTCTCAACCAGTTCATCTGCGATATGTTGTTCCAGGACAGCATCGTCAATATGATTGTTGAACTTGTTTACCCCATGGTTGCATCTCTGCTTGACGACCTTATCACAGACGAATTTATCGAAACAACTCTTAATGATCTTGTAAGCGGTATCAATCTTGCAAGTATTCTTGAAGCTGTTGTTAACGAAGGTGAAGGCTGGCAGGCTACTATTTACGCAGCTCTTGCAAGTATCGGTGTTACACTTACACCTGCAGGTATGGCATACGTATGGAACAAATACGGCTACCTTGATTCTCAGTACGGTTACACAACAATGTTCCCGAACTTCAGAGAAATGCATGACCATCTTAAGGCTGCAAAGGGTGGTGTTACAAAATCCGGTATTCATGACACCGGTGATTATTATGCTATCGGTGCAGAACGTGACGGATACTCAGGTGACCGTTGGAAAGATGTGGATTTCTCAGTACTTGAATGGAATATCAACGGTGATAAGGACAGATTCCTTAAAGCTCTTGATGCTGTTCTTGCACCTCTTGCTCCGTTGCTCGGTGTTCTTCTCGGTAACTCAGCATCAGAAATTAAGGTTGCAAACGTACTTGCGACAGCACTTACACTTATTCTTAATGATAGTGGTAACGAAATTACACATAACTATTATAATACATTGTTGCTTCCCGTATTCCAGGTTCTCGGAATCAATAAGGCAGATCACGGTCTTCTTACCGGTAAAGAATTTGAAGCAGCAGCTGATGCAATTAGATCTGACTCTTCAAGAAGACCTGATACAATTTCAGCATTCCTTAACAACGGTATTCTTAATCCTCTTCTCAACTGGGTTACAGAAACTGTGCTTGCTGACCCCATTACAACAGTTCTTACACTGTTACCCAACCTCTCATACTTCCTTACATCAGGTGCACTGCTTAATGCTATCAACGCGATTTCAATCCCCATCAGAATTTCGCATGCTCTTGTTTTTGGTGCTGATATTACAGTTTATACACTTGAACTTGCAGAACTTCTCGGTTCCGATACACTTGCATTCCTCGATTCAGTTCAGGGTATTATCGACCTTATCGGTTTTGACGTTGATACAGGTATACCCATTGTCGGTTACCATGCAGAAGGTCAGAGTGCTGTCTATAAACCCGGTCAGCCCGGCTATGACCCCAAAGTAACAAACATTCCTGTTTCTGAAGCATATATCAGTGCATCAGGTAACATGAGTTTGTACAAGGATAGTTACGAATTCACAACACTCATTAAGGGTATGGACGATGAAGGTAATGTTACCGAATATGCAGTATTCAACGATGTAGGTTGGAAAGACTGGAAAGGCAACGTTGTAACAGAGCGTGACGAAGATGCTGGTGATTTTGCTACATATGCTGATCCTGTCCAGGAATATTTCAGATACACAGTAACTGAAGGTGAAGGCGAAGAGGCTGAAGAAGTAACTTATATGGTTGCTACCAAAGATATGCTTCCCGCTGAAATTCTTGAGTCAGGTGATTATGATCATGTTTATGATTATGAAACACTTGAAGCAGCTGCAGCTCTTCCACCCATTATGGACTACAAGCTCCAGGCAACCGGTACTTTTGTTACAGATACAAACTGCGGACGTTATACAGTTATGCAGACAAATGACGGTAACTGGGCAGCAAACGAAAGAAAGTACATCAAGATGGAAATCGGCGGTCTCAAGACAGAAGGTCTTGTGCTTCTCTTCCTCTTACGTTATGTATTCTCAGCTATAATGTACAGACCTTACTCAGGCGGTGACTTCACAAGTGATTACACACTTCTTGATGCATTCGGTCTTGATGCTGAAACACTCAATGATGAACTTTTCGCAGGTCTGAGAATCAAAGACATTATTGATAATATTGCTCTTAATCCCGATGCTGCACTTTCAGCTGTTCTTGAGTTGCTTTATAAGAATGAATTCGGTTCACTCTTTAAAGTTGATAAAAACGGCAAAGTAGTTGCAGGTGAACCCTATACATACGATATTAAAGAAGTAGACTATCACGCAAGCGAAATTCTTTCTTATGCAGAAGAATATAATGATTATTCTTATGGTACAGCTATCCTTTATACAGAAAACTGGACAAAGGAAAAGAGTGAATACATAGTTGATAATCTTGATGACATTGTAGAAAATGTTTTCGCAATGCTCAAGATGGACGGTATGGAATCACTCGGCGGATTCCTTGAAGACCTCGTTGGTGATATGCTCTTCACAAACGAAATGCTCAGTGATCTTGCATCAATGCTTTACGGTCTTCTTTCAGACCTCGGCGGAAGTATTGATATCCTTGCAATTCTTGATGCTGCACTCGGTGTTCAGATGACAAAAACAGCAGTTGCAGACGCTCTTCTTTATAAGTTCGGTTCTGATATCGATAAGGGCGGTTCTTTTGAAAATGAAGACGGTGAAATAATATCTGTTGAATCTGTTTACGCAAAACTTGTAAAAGATGAAGCTAAAAAGAACAATCTTGAAAATGAAGCTAACCAGGCTCTTGCAGCAGGCAACAAGGAACTTTACGAAGAAAAGCTTGCAGAAGCAGCAGAATACGGTAAGTTCAGCGATGCAACATTCTACGTAACAGGTACTGTTGAAAAAGAAGTTATTGATGAAGAAACAGGTGAACCTACAGGTGAGGTTGTTTCCGAAACTGTAAATCTTTATCCTCTTGACTGGGGTTATAACAATCCTGAAATCAAAGCTCAGTTTACAGATGCACAGATCTTCCTCAACGCTGCGTCAGCAATTCTTTCACCCTTCGCAGTTCTCATCAAGTTCCTCTTCATGGGTGACGACCTTGCTCTTCTTAAGAGTGATCCCAACAGCGAAGTTGGTCTTGTCAACATCCCCAGCTATGAAATTTATCATTACGCATGGATTCCTCTTATGGAAACTCTCGGCGCTACTGATGGTCTCGTAAGCTTTGCATATTATTATGAAAAGGTATTCGGCAAGAGAGATGATGTTCCTGCTTCAATGGAAGCTGTAGCTCAGAATTGTGACGCTATCTATTATCTCTTTGCTCCCATCATCGGACTTGCAGAAAGCGTATTTGAAAATCCGATAGATGTTGTTCTTAACCTTCTTCCCAATCTGTTGTTCTTTATTTCACTCGGTGGTCTCAACGGTGTAGTTAATAACATTGCTCATTTCGCATATGTATTACTTGATATTCTTTCACCCGTTGTTGATGCTTACCCCATAGTAAACTCATTGCTTTCAAATATCCGTATAGGTGAAATTGCACTTAACCTTTCAATTCCTCTTGACTTCGACTTTAACCAGCTTGTAAATCAGCTTCTTGAAGGCGTTCTCGGTGAAGCACTTTCATTCGATATCGAAAACAAGAATATCGTTGTAGGTTCTGAAGAAGTAGAAAAAGAAGTGTTTGAACCCATTCTTGATGCGGAAGGCAATGAACAGCTCGACGAAGACGGAAATATTATAGGTGAGTACGTAACAAAGACTGTAACAGAAGATGTTTACGCAGTAGGTACTCTCAATATCAAACTTCCGTTCATCGATTTCACAACACTTTGTGCCGGTACTCTTCAGGACAGAAGATCTGTTTCAGGACATACATATCTCTACCTTGATACAGGCGGAGGCGCAGACCTTATAACACTTATTTTCAGAATTGTTACCGATACACTCTTCTTTGAGGATAATGCAGAAAATATTGCAAACTTCCTTATAGGCTTTGCTCAGCTTGATGACGAAGACGACAATGACGATCTTGTTATGGAAATCTTCATGTATCTCAATGCAAAAGCAAATGAAGCAAATGCTCCTGACTTTATTCTCAATCTGATCTATACTATTTATACTTTACTTGTTCCCATTGCCGATGAACTCGGTGCAAGATTCAAGAGAGTTGATTTCAGTATTACAGATCTTTTCGATAATATCGATAATATGGATGTTCTTAAGGAATACATCAGTGCCCTTATGGACGACGGTGGCCCCCCGAACGAAACACTTTCAGGTTTTGCAAGACTTATTAAGCTTCTTCAGGAATTCTTCAATAAGATTGCAGAGTTCTTTGCTTCAATTTTCGGTGGCTAAATAAAAAAATACAGATACTTCAGCGGAGTGTCCGAAAGGACACTCCGCAGTTTTATTCGCTATAAGGCAAGTGATATTGAAATTTAAATTTGTAATACAACTTATATGCACTGAAGAAAAAAATCAATTTGCTGAATTTAATTTAAAAGTACACAATCTATTATGACACTTTCAGTCCGAAAGTGTCTGTTTTTTTACTGTAAGTATGGGAATATATTTCTATTGACTTTTTGCTTAAAATATTTTAAAATTAATATATAATATTGTGGAAAAAACAAGGGGGAATTATGTTCAGATTTGCAAAAATTACAATGATCCTGTTGTTAATACTCGCTACAGTTGTTTATCCCGTTGTTTTCCCCGGGTATGCTATAATATCTTCTGCCGCAACATATGACGATCTCAATGATGAAAGTGTATTTCTGAAACAGCAGACCTCTGTTACATGTACACTTTCCAGTATGGCAATGCTTATGAGACGAACTGCTATTGCAGCAGGTTCAGCTGATTGGGAGGAAATAACCGAATACAGCATACGTCCCACCGCATGGATTGAAGGTATGGGGCTTCGTTGGAGTTTTACCTGCTACGATATGACTGCAGGACATGATTATTTCACAAAATCAAATCAGAAAACAGAAATGCTGAGTCTTCTTGATAAATATCCTCAGGGTGTCGTTATTTATAATTCAGGCAACGCAGGTCAGTACCATGCAATTCTTCTTTGCGATTATAATGAAAAAGAAGATATGTTTTATGTTGCAGACCCTGCAAATAATATGAATAAGGGCAGAATTCCCATTACTGATTCTTCAATAAGAGGTGAAACTCAGGAGGAACAGATAGCTAATCTTTCCGCTTATTGGTACATTTCAACGCCAAGAGTCATTGTCAGCGGATCTGCATCATCCGGCAGCACCGGCAAACCGGAAGATAATAATAACAATAATAATCTTCCTGCATATTACATAACTACCGCTTCCGTACTTAACGTCAGAAGAACTCCCGTTACGGGCGTTATCATAGGTAAGCTTCTTCAGGGTGCACGTATTCAGGTTCTTGCAATTGAAGACGGCTGGGCAAAAATCAAACATAACGGTGAAACCGGCTGGATTTCTGTTGAATATATTAAAAAAGAAGACGGTGCTCTTGCAATAAATTCTATTGTGACAGATTCTGATTTTGTAATAAAAGGTAATCAGCTTGAGTGTTCTGTAACTGCATCAGGCGGATCCGGTGATTATATTTATTGTTTTTCAGTTTTCAAGAATGACGAAGTTTTCTTCAAAGGCAGCTTTGATTCAGCTTCGTCGCTGACATACACATTTACAACTGTCGGTACATATATTATCACCTGTACGGTGAAAGATTCTGCTGAAGCTTCCGTTACTGAAAAAACATCAAAAATTCTTGTTGTTAATTCTGACGACGGTGATGTTAATTTTGACGGTACTGTTACAGCAGGTGATGCGAGAATGGTGCTCAGACATTCGGCAAGACTCGAAAATCTTTCAGACAAGGCTTTGAAACGTGCTGATATGAATCATGACGGTGATGTCAATGCTTCCGATGCAAGAAGTGTTCTGAATTATTCTGCAACTTTTGAAAAATAACGCATTTTTTTAACATTCATTTAATAATATAGGTTTATAATATTATTAAGGTGATAATTAATGAATGTTGCATTTTTTCTGAAACCTAAAATTTCAGTTGCATATCTTTACAGTGATTTTACAGTCAGACAGGCACTTGAAAAAATGAGATATTACGGATATTCGGCAATTCCCGTAATCAGCAGAGACGGTAAGTATGTTGGCACTGTCAGTGAAGGGGATTTTCTGTGGTTTCTTTCGGATTGTTTCAGTGAAAATACTGATATCAATAAAAAATTTCTTGAGGAAACCCCTCTTCAGAAACTGATAAAAAAAGATGCTTATAAAGCCGTTAAAATAACCGAAAATGTTGAAGAACTTGTGAGTCTTTCACTGAATCAGAATTTTGTACCCGTGACGGATGATCTCGGTTCATTTATCGGCATAGCCACAAGACGGGATATTATAATGCATCTTACAAACAGTGATAATCCAATCTGAAAAAATAACAAGCCGAATGCGTGAGCAATCGGCTTGGTTTTTATTATGTTTTAATCGGAAAGTATTTTAATCGAAAAGCGGTGTTGAGAAGTATCTTTCGGCAGTGTCAGGGAGAATAGTTACAACTGTTTTGCCTTTGCCGAGTTTTTTTGCAAGTTTAAGTGCTGCGGCAACATTTGTACCGCTTGAAATTCCGCACATAAGACCTTCATACTTTGCAAGATCCTTTGCAGTTCCTATAGCTTCATCATCAGTGATTATACAGATTGAATTATATATTTCTGTGTTGAGAATCGGAGGAATAAGTCCGTCGCCGATACCCATCTGCAGGTGAGTTCCGATGTTTCCGCCTGCAAGAATTGCAGCATTCTCGGGTTCAACAGCCCAGATTTCGATTTCAGGATTCTGTGCCTTGAGTACTTCACCTATACCTGTGATTGTGCCGCCTGTTCCTATACCTGAACAGAATCCGTGAATGGGACCTGCTGTCTGCTCAAGAATTTCCAGGGCAGTATGGTGTCTGTGAACCATTGGGTTTGCTTCATTTTCAAACTGCTGAGGAATAAATACATTGCTGTCTTCTTCTGCCATTTTTACTGCAGTTTCAACACACTTTTCAATACATTCACCGATATTGCCGTCGTCGTGAACAAGAATTACTTCGGCACCGTAATGCTCAACAAGTTTTCTTCTTTCAACGCTGACAGAATCGGGCATAATTATTTTTGTTCTGAATCCCTTAACGGCACCAACAAGTGCAAGACCGATTCCCTGATTGCCGCTGGTGGGTTCAACAATGACAGTATCTTTGTTGATTTTTCCCTTTGCCATTGCATCCTGAATCATGTTGTAAGCTGTTCTTGTCTTGATAGAACCACCGACATTGAGTCCTTCATACTTTACAAGTATTTCTGCTGAATCTTCGGGAACTATTTTTGTAAGTCTGATGAGCGGGGTGCTTCCCATTGCATCAAGAATATTGTTATATATCATAAAACACCTCGTAGTGATTTGTTTCTTGTTGATTATAGTAATTTTTCAGGAAAAAGTCAATTCATTATATGATTTATTTTAAGAAAGAGTGAATAAAATGAATAATTTAATGTTCAAATTAAGAAATTTCATGTCAGGAAGAAACGGTCCGGACAAAATTGCAATTGCAATGATTGTTGTTTATGCCGTTTTTTCTTTTGTAAAAATATTTTTCAGATATTCCGTTGCCGCATATGCAGTTATATCGGTTCTTCAGTTTGCAGCAGTGGGATATGCAGTTTTCCGTATAATGTCAAAAGACCTGCAGAAGAGATATAATGAAAATTTTAAATTTGAACAGATTCTGAATAAATGGAAGCCTTATACAGACCGTCTGAAATTCAGAATACAGTTTTTTTCAACCCACAGATTCAGAACCTGCAGCGGTTGCGGTGAATTTCTCCGTCTGAAAAAGGGCAGAGGTAAACGCACTGTTGTCTGTCCTAAATGCGGAAAAGAGCTCAAGTTTTATTTTCTGTTCTGAATACATTCCACGGGTAAGCTTCGTAATCGGGTTCAGCAGTGATATGGATATTTTCATTGGTTAACGGGTGTGCAAAGCTCAGTGAATAGGAAAAAAGAGCCACTGTGCATCTGTTGTTTCTGCTTCCGTATTTACCGTCTCCGCAAAGGGGAGTTTTTCTTGAAGCAAACTGAACTCTTATCTGATGCGAACGTCCTGTTTTCAGCTTTACCTTTACAAGTGCAAGATTTTCATTTGCAGAAATTGTTTCATAAAAAAGAACAGCCTCTTTTACACCTTTTCTCATTCTTTTTACAACAAAAGTCTTGTTCTTGCGTGAATCCTTGAAAAGCAGATCCCTCAGTTCGCCTTCGGGTTGCTGAGGAATTCCCTCAAGCACTGCAATATATTGTTTTTCAAGACGGTCTTTTGCAATCATTTCAGAAAAAGCTGCAGCAGCTTTCTTTGTTTTAGCATACATTATTGCACCGCTGACAGGTTTGTCAAGTCTGTGAAGAGGGAATATTGCACAGCCGGTCTGTTCCTGCAGCAGACGGGGGAGACTCTCGTCCGAATCTGACATTTCAGAGAGCGTCCCTACAGGTTTTTTGCATATTATAATGTGTTCGTCTTCATACAATATTGTTATCATTACATTCACCTTTTGTATATTACCATAAATTCTCTGACGGCACAATATGTTTTTTACACTTAGTAATTTTTATTGACTTACTTGAATTAACATGATAAAATAATTTTAACAGAGAGGATGATATTCAATGAAAAGGATTACGTCTGTAATTGCAATAATTTTTTGTGCAGTTGTAGGTATCGCACTTTTTGCATTCGGTGCTGTTCAGACAGCAACCTTTACCGAATCAGCTAAAGGTGATTACGGTAAATGTGAAAATCACATTTATGCCAACAGCGGAAATTATGAAATTGCAAAAAAGGCTACTTGTTCACAGAAAGGTGTAATGTACAGAACCTGCGTAGTATGTGATTACATTGACCGTGCAGATATTCCTGAAGATCCTGAAAATCATTCCGCACAGCTCGCAACATACTGGACTTATGATCCTGAACCGACATGTGTTTCAGCAGGTAAAAAGTATAAAATCTGTTACGGATGCGGTGAAGCTGCACTTATAACAGAAGTTCCTGCCGATCCCGCTGCCCATAAGGCAAACGGAGGTTATGTTGTTCTTAAACAGGCAACTTGCTCTGCGGCAGGTGAAAAGGCATATGAATGTAAATACTGTAACGCATATTTTGACAATAAAGAAATCCCTGCAGACGGCGTAAGTCATGTTCTGTCTGAAAACTCACTGTGGCAGATCGTTACAGATCCCACCTGTGCACAGGACGGTGAAATGATCGGCTTGTGCGATCTGTGTAAAAATGAAGCAGAAAGAAGAGCTATTCCCGCAACGGGCAATCATGTTCTGAGTAACGAATGGATTGTTGATCTGGAGCCTACTTGCTCTCAGGACGGTGTAAAATCACGCCATTGCACAATCTGTGATACAGCATTTGATGAAACAGTAATTCCTGCTGATTCTCAGCTTCATGTTTTTTCAGATGAATTCACTGTTGATACTCCTGCAACATGTGTTTCAGCTGGTGAAAAGTCAAGACACTGTGCAGGTTGTGATACAAGGGTTGATATTACTGTAATTCCTGCCGATTCAAAGGCACACAGCTATCCTGATGAATGGATTATCACAAAAGAGGCAACATGTCAGAAAACAGGTCTTATGATAAAAGTCTGTCAGCTTTGCGGTGAAGAATCAGTTCCTGTTATGATTGAAAAAGTACCTCATGAATATCCCGAAGAATATGTTGTTATCAAAGAATCAGCAGACGGACTTTCAGCGCAGGTAAAATATAATTGTATAAACTGCGGTTCCGAATATATAACAATCATCACCTACAGCGAAAACAGCGGTGACGGTGATATCGGTAACGATATCGATCCCATAAAAAAGATATATAAGCTTCTGCCTATTGATAATACTGTTGTCAAGGTGGACTACGATACACTTGTTGTTTCAAATGTCAAAAAGAATATGCTTGCAGAAGAGTTTATGGCAAAGTTCAAAAATTTCAATGTTTTTGTTATTTACGATAAAGATAATTATATTGTGAATGAAGAAGATACTGTTGTAACAGGCCTCAGAATAAATCATAAATCAGCTGAAGGTGTTGTTACAGATTATTATGTCAGTGTTACGGGTGATATTGATTCCGACGGTGATGTAACAGCATCAGATGCAAGACTTGTTCTTCGTGCAGCTGCAGCACTTGATGAAATCAGCGGTGCATATAAGGTTGCGGCAGACGTCAATCTTGACGGTGATGTAACAGCAACAGATGCAAGACTGACACTTCGTGTTGCGGCAGGTCTGGATCGTTTTACCGAAACATATGAGGGTAGAGGATAATAGTGTTAAAACCGTCTGAACATATTGAATTTATAAATAACGAATTGCAGCTCATAGTCTCGAAGGATCATACCTTCGGGACTGATGCACTTTTGTTGGCATCTTTTGCTTCCCCCTCAAAAAAGGCTCTTGCGTGTGATTTCGGCACCGGTTGCGGAATAATTCCGTTTTATTGGGTAAGGGAAGATTTGTGCCGCGAAATATATACGGCTGAGATTCAGCAGAACGGTTATGATCAGCTTTGCCGTTCAATCAAGCTGAATAATATCAGCAAAATCAGACCTTTCAATTGCGATCTGCGTGAGTTGCCCTCAGATATGCCGAAAGGGCAGTTCGATCTTGTTACAATGAATCCGCCTTACACAAAACTCAATTCAGGTATAGAAAGCAGTGCAGAAAGTGCAAAAATCGCCCGTCACGGAATAACATGTTCATTTGACGATGCCTGTCAGGCGGCGGCAAAGCTTCTTAAATTCGGCGGCAGACTTTGTATGTGTCTTCGACCCGAAAGATTGTTTGAGCTCACAACAGCCATGCAGAAAGTCAGAATTGAACCTAAACGAATCCGTTTTGTGTCTCAGCGTGACGGTCTTACACCCTGGCTTGTGCTTGTTGAAGGCAAACTCGGCAGAAATCCCGGTGTTGTAGTTGAACCTGAGCTTCATATTGAAGGGCAGGATGGCAAAGAATCCGATGAAATGCTGAAAATTATCGGCACTTACAGAAAATAAATCAGAGGAAATTAAAAATGAGCGGAAAACTTTATGTGGTGGGTACTCCCATCGGTAATCTGGGTGATTTTTCACCCAGAGCAGTCAGAACATTTGAAGAAGTTGATTTTATAGCCGCAGAGGACACAAGAGTCACTGTAAAACTTCTTAATCACTTTGAAATAAAGAAACCCATGGTCAGCTATTATGAGCATAATAAGGCTCAGAAAAGCTCTCACATCATTTCCCGTATTCTTGACGGTGAAAACTGTGCACTGGTAACCGATGCAGGTATGCCTGCAATATCCGATCCGGGCACAGACCTTGTAGCTCTTTGCCATGAGCACGGAATTGATGTTGTGTCCGTACCGGGTCCGTCAGCTATAATCACAGCGGCTGCAATCAGCGGTATGGATGTCGGAAGATTCACTTTTGAAGGGTTCCTTACAGGCAATAAACCCAAAAGAAGAGAGCATCTTGAAGAGGTAAAGAACGAAAGACGCACCATGTTTTTCTACGAAGCACCTCACAAACTTGCGGCAACGCTCCGTGATATGCTCGAGTTTTTCGGAGACAGAAAAATTGCCATTATAAAAGAGCTTACAAAAATTCACGAATCGGTTGAACACACAACCCTTTCCGAAGCGGCAGAAAAGTATTCGGGAGTAAAGCTCAAGGGTGAATATGTTCTCATTATAGATGGCAGAAAGCAGGAAGAAACAGCCGAAGAAACTGTGGACGGCATTTCTCTTGCCAGAAATTACATAAATGACGGTCTGTCTGCTTCCGAAGCCGCAAAAAGAGCAGCAAAGGAATCAGGTATGAAAAAGGGCGATATATATAAAGCCCTTATGGAGGAATAATTATGCTCGAATCAATCGTTCAGTTCTGGTATATGTGGGTTATACTTCTCGTTCTCATAATTATTACAATTTTTGTGGGAACAAAGGCTTCAAAGGCTGTAAAAAGAAAAAATGAGATAATGGAAAAACAGCAGCAAGAACTGAAAAGATTTTCAGAATTTGCTAAAAAATACGAATTCCTCACTGCAGAAAATGCAGAAAAAGCCGATGCGGCAGAACTTGCAGAAGGTGTGACATGCGTATTGCAGAAACAGATTGAAAAATCTGAAAATCCCGATGCAGAATACGAAAATGCAGAAAAATGGCGCAGGGAAGTTTATGCACTTTATTGGTTTGATGAAGATGTAACAGAATTGTCCCTTTCAGAATTTTTCAGACATAACGGAGGCCCGTTGCCCGAAGAAGCCGTAAACGGTATTGAAAGTATCGGTTACACCAAAATTCAGTCTGTTGTCGGTCAGATGTATGCAATGTGTGACGATAAAAATGAAAACGTTTCATTTGATAAAGTCAGAATTGCCGAACTTGATGAAAAATTCAGAAATCTTTATAATCGTGACGAATTTTTCAGTCTTATTAAAAATTACATAATATCAAATGTTTAAGACGGAATTTTTCCGTCTTTTTTTATTGTCAGAATGCAAAAAAAATAAACAGCTTAATTGGTGAAATATTCACAAACTTGAAATGATATATTGACATTTTCAGGAAATAAATGTTAAAATAAACCTGAAATTAAACTGTGGTTTAATTTGGAAGGAGGGCATAGCTTGGCGTATATAAGAGATGCGGTTGAAACTGCCGAAATACACAAAAAAGTGCTTACGGCGGCAACAGCATTATTCATACAAAAGGGCTTTGAAAAAACAACTATTATGGATATTTCAAAGCTGTCGGGGATTCCCAAAAGCAAAATTCTTTATGAAATGAACAGCAAGGAAGAGATTCTTGTGCATCTTGTGGCAGAATTTCTTGACGGTGTAACGGAAGCCTCCGATGCTGTTTCAACAAAGCTTACCGATGACAAGCTTCTGATTTTTATGGCAAATGAAGTGTTGCAGATTTATATGGCAGAAATGAGTGAGGATATGAGAAATCTCTATCTTGCGGCTTATTCGATGCCCAAGACAAGCGAGGCAGTGCTTCGAAGAAGGTCAGAGATGCTGTATGTTAAATTCGGCTACTTATTCCCGTCTTTCGCACTAAAGGATTATTATGAGCTTGAAATTGCAACAACGGGCATAATGAGAGCTTATATGTCAGTGCCCTGTGATATGTATTTCACTATCGAAGCGAAAGTGGACAGACTTCTTTCAACAATACTTAAAATTTATGATGTTGAAAAGCAGACGATTGACGAAGTAAAAGAGTTTATTAAAAAAATTGATTTTGAATCCGTTTCAAAAAATACAGTTGATGCTGTTTTTGAAGAGTTTTCAATCAGACCAAATAATTAATTTCCGAAAGGAGAAAAAACAATGAAAAAGACATTATCAATCATTCTCGCAATTTTAATGATTGTGACTATGCTGCCTATGACGGTTCTTCCGGCAAGTGCGGCAGACACTCCCGTACCGTATGACGGTGTGGCTGTTGAACCCATGAAAATTTCAGAAGAAAACTATAAAATACTTGGACTTACGGCAAACAACTGGAGTCAGTTTAAAGGTTATTATGCTATCCGTGATGCAAAAGAGCTTTATGGATTTGCTGCACTGGTAAATAAAGTAATAGAGACAAAAAATTATAATGCTGTGCTTCTTCAGGATATTGTTGTCAATACAAACGGCAGTAATAAATATGACTGGGAGCCTATTAATTCAGCCGGAGGCTATGTTGATTATGACGGCATATTTGACGGAAACGGACATTATATCAGCGGTTTGTATTCTACTATAACAGAAAATTACCAAGGAAAATTAATCGGCGGGTTTATTGCCAATTTACAAGGAACAGTTAAAAATCTTACAATCAAAGACAGTACCTTTGCACCGTCAGAATTATTCGCAATTCATGACGGACTGGGTACAATTACAGGATTTCCGTTCGGATGTGTAATAAAAAACTGCCGTGTTGAGAATGTTAACCTTACAGTTCGCAATAATGAGGGGCAGATTGGCGGTATTGCAGGTTTTGGTAATGGCTACGGTTCAAGTAGCGGAGACCCTTCTACTATCAAAAACTGTGTAAGTATCGGAGTAACTATCAGCGGCGCAACATATTCTGATCCTATTGCTCCTAAAGCACCGTATTCAAAGTGCTATACATCTGCAGATGCTGAGCATACATGTGCTGATATAAGCGTTCAGCACAAAACAGTATTGGCAACATGTGAATATCCCGGACGTTCAAATTACAAATATTGTCTTGTCTGCGGTGAAGTAACAACCGGCACAAAAACAGAAACAGCTGCAAAAGGTCACAACTGGAATGCAGCAACCTGTACTGACCCCAAGACCTGTAAGACCTGCGGTGAGATTGAAGGCACAGCTCTTCCCCATACATGGACAGAAATTGAAGCTGATAACGGATATGAACACAGCCGTAAATGTACAGTATGCGGAGCAACTGACAGCAAAGGCAATCACAGCTGGGTAAACAAAAAATGTGAAATCTGTAATTATGAATGTACTCATGAAGCCGATGATAAATGGCTTACAGATCAGACAACTCATCACAAGTCCTGTATATATAACTGCGGAGCCTGGCTGAATTATAATTATCACAAGTTTTCAGACGGCGTATGTACCGAATGTAACTATGAATGTGTTCACTCATATGACTCTCAGACATATAAGTGTACCTACTGCAAGCTTCCTTGTTCTCACAACCTTGTTGAGGTGTTCAGATTTGATGCAACCTGCAGTGCACAGGGACTTGTAAAATATGAGTGTACTGACTGTGGTTATGAAGAGGATGAAATTCTGGATACATCAGGTCACCTTTTCACATATACATATAATGATGCTTATCATATCGGCGAGTGTGAATACTGCGACTATATATTACATCAGTCTCATAAAATGGCTTATACATACACAGACCCCACATGTGAGGACTACGGTTATCAGATTCATGCCTGTGAGGTTTGTTCTTACGGCAATACAACAACTTATGCAGAGCCTTTATATCATACAGGCGGAGAACCTACCTGCACAAGCCCCGCAATCTGTGAAAGATGCGGTGAGTCTTATGGTGAAACAGCAGCTCATACCGGTGGCGAAGCAACCTGTACCGAGAGGGCAATATGCGAAGTCTGCGAACAGTCTTACGGTCAGCTGAAAGACCACGATCCCGATATGGATGACGGTGACTGCACAACAGATATTACCTGCGAAGTCTGCGGTGTAACTGTTGAAGAAGGCAATAAGAATCATACATGGGATGAGAACAACTTCTGTTCAAATCCGAATTGTTATCAAACAAAGGGATTTACTTTCACTTTCACTTACGGTGAAGAGAAACTCTTTACAAGAAATGTTCATACAGGCGGTTTCTACACATTCGAAACACTTGAAGAACGTGACGGTCTGTCATTCCTCGGCTGGGATGCAGATGAAGACGGTGTTGTTGATTATGCAGCTTTTGATTATATCTATATATCAGAAGACAGGGCATTCAACGCTGTTTACGGTCTGATGTACACTGTTCACTATATCACATATGATATCTGGAAGGAGTGTTACGGAGAGTATTTCTATCCTTCAACAGGCGAACCCGGTCAGATTGTGACTCTTCACTCTGATTATTCACCTTACTATAATTTCCTTGGTTGGGCAATGGAAGAAGGCGGCGAAGTCGTTTATGAACCCAATGAGGAAATTGCTCTTACAGAAAATCTGACTCTTTACGGTGTTATCCGCCCCTACCGTGCAACATTTGAACTTGGTGAAGGTGCTGTATGGAATGATGAAAACGGTAATCCCATAACTTGTCTTGAAGGTGATTACAGCGGCAGCTGGATTGAGATATATGATTTCCCCACAAGAACAGGCTATATATTCAAGGGCTTTGTTGACCAGGTCGGCTGGACATGGGAGCCCTGGCAGGATGAAGAATCGGGCGAATGGATAGTTGATTTCTATTTTGACGCAAGAGACCTTGTTATGACTGCTTTATGGGAAGAGTGTACTGACCACAGCTTCACAGACTGTGTTTGTGATATCTGCGGATATGAATGTATTCATGCAAATACGGAAAATGATGTGTGTACAGACTGCGGCAAGGATGTTCATGTATGTGACTTTGAGCGCATAGAGTGGACAACAGATGAAACAGCTCATTGGAAAACATGCAGCTGCGGTGACGAGGAGCTTTACGGTGAACATACAGTATCCGACGGCTTATGTGAAATCTGCGGTTATGAATTTGAAAAACCCGAAGAACCCACTCCCGAAGAACCCACTCCCGATGAACCCACTCCCGATGAACCCACTCCCGAAGAACCCACTCCCGATGAACCCACTCCTGACGAACCCACTCCTGATGAACCCACTCCTGATGAACCCACTCTCGATGAACCCACTCCTGATGAACCCACTCCCGAAGAACCAACTCCCGATGAACCCACTCCTGACGAACCCACAGAAGATACTATCTGTGAGGATTGCGGTAAGGTTCACGACGGATTCTTTGCCGAATTTATCTGCTTCTTTACAAAAATAATTAACTTTATTAAAAACCTCTTTGCATAAGGATAAAAATAATACCGTCGGAGAAATCCGGCGGTGTTATTTGTAAATCAGAATTTGTCGGCATCGAGACGAAAAATTATTGTTTACCCTGAACTTTCTGTTAATAAATATTTTACTATCATTTGTCTAAATTGCATAAAAAAAGCCTTTATTTTTATACATCCTATTATTTATAAAATTATTGCTTTTTAACTGCTATTGTTTTATTCTATAAGTGTATATTTTTATCCTGAAAGGATGTTGTATTTATGGAAAAGAAAGTAAGAATCGGCGTTGTAGGTTGCGGCGGTATTGCAAACGGAAAGCATATGCCCAACCTCGCATTAATTCCCGAAGTTGAAATGGTTGCATTCTGTGACATTATTCCCGAAAGAGCAGAAAAGGCTGCCAAAAAGTTCGGTACACCCGATGCTAAGACATATACAGATTACAAAGAGCTTATCAAGGACGAAACAATTGATGTAGTTCACGTTTGTACTCCCAACCGTTCTCACAGCTTTATTTCAATCGATGCTATGGAAGCAGGCAAGCATGTTATGTGTGAAAAGCCCATGGCAAAGACATATGCTGAAGCAAAGGCTATGTACGAAGCATCTGTAAGAACAGGCAAGCTTTTGTCAATCGGTTATCAGAACAGACAGTGCGGTGAAAATCTTTATGCAAAGGCTGTCTGCGATGCAGGTGAAATCGGTGAAATTTACTATGCAAAGGCTGTTGCTATCAGAAGAAGAGCTGTTCCCACATGGGGCGTTTTCCTCAATGAATACGAACAGGGCGGCGGTCCTCTTATTGATATCGGTACTCACGCTCTTGACCTTACTCTCTGGATGATGAATAACTACAAACCCAAGATGGTTGTCGGTAACACATTCAGAAAGCTTGCTAATCAGACAAACACAGCAAACGCATGGGGCGATTGGGATCCCGAAAAGTTTACTGTTGAAGATTCAGCTTTCGGTTACATCGTAATGGAAAACGGTGCTGTTGTTACTCTTGAATCAAGCTGGGCACTCAATGTTGCAGAAGCTCGTGAAGCTTGTTACGTTCTCTGCGGTGACAAGGGCGGTATCGACACTCTTGATGATATCCGTATAATCTATGTCAAGAACGGCAGACAGTGTATTGAAACTCCCAATTTGGATTGCGGCGGTGTTGCTTTCTATGAAGGTGATTCAGACGACAATGCATTCATTGACCAGAGAATCTGGATTGATGCAGTTCTCGGCAAGCGTGAACAGTGCGTCAAGCCCGAGCAGGCAATGGTAGTAACTCAGATTC
>JAZOUN010000131.1:0-24171 GCA_045658165.1 Acutalibacteraceae bacterium | reverse complement strand
CCCATCGACGAAAACATCGCAAAGACAAAGGAACTCGTTGCTATCTGTGAAGAAAAGGGTCTTTCAATCGAAGCAGAAGTAGGTTCAATCGGCGGTGAAGAAGACGGTGTTGTTGGTGCAGGCGAATGTGCAGATCCCGACGAATGCAAGATGATCGCTGACCTCGGCGTTACAATGCTCGCTGCAGGTATCGGTAACATCCACGGCAAGTATCCCGAAAACTGGGCAGGTCTTTCATTTGAAACTCTTGCAGCTGTTCAGGAAAAGACAGGCACAATGCCTCTCGTTCTCCACGGTGGTACAGGTATCCCCGCTGAAATGATTCAGAAGGCTATCTCACTTGGTGTTTCAAAGATCAACGTTAACACAGAATGCCAGCTCGCTTTCCAGGAAGCAACAAGAAAGTACATCGAAGCAGGCAAAGACCTTGAAGGTAAGGGCTTCGACCCCAGAAAGCTCCTCGCTCCCGGCGTAGAAGCAATCAAGGCTACTGTTAAGGAAAAGATCGAACTCTTCGGTTCAGCAAACAAGGCTTAATTTATAAACTGAAGCACTCCTGACGGGGTGCTTTTTTTTCTTGATATTTATTTTCTTTTTATGATATAATCATATTATAAAAAGTCAGACGGGGTGTTGATTATGCTTGATAACGGAAAAGGACTTATGTTTCTTCCCGGTGAAGACTGGCGAAGAGAAAGAAAAATGAAAACCCATGCGCTCAATCAGAAATATAATGCGCTGACGGAGTATCAGCCCGGGGAGAGAAAGGAAATTCTCCGTGAAATCCTCGGTGAGCTCAATGAAAACGTCATTCTGTCCGGGCCCATAACCTTCCATTACGGCATTCATACGAAAATCGGCAGAAATACCTTTATAAATTTCAACTTCACCTGTCAGGACGACACTACGGTTGAAATCGGTGAGGGCTGCGATTTCGGACCTAACGTTACGATTGCGACTGCTATGCATCCGATGCTCAGTGACGAAAGGCGTGCGTTGATGTGTCCCGACGGAGTCGCAAGAAGACTCTGTTATGCGCTGCCCGTTAAAATCGGTAAAAACTGCTGGATAGGCGCAAACGTTGTTATTCTTCCCGGTGTCACAATCGGTGACGGATGCGTTATCGGTGCTGGAAGTGTCGTCACCCGTTCAATCCCCGGAAACAGCTTTGCCGCAGGTAATCCCTGCCGTGTAAAGCGCACATTGAGTGAAGCAGATTCAATGAAAAACAAGCCTGAAATCCTCGGTGATTGCTCGGTAATTGAATAAAAAAAGAGAAAACACGGAAAAGCCCGTGTTTTCTTTTTTATGTGTTTATAGTTTATTCTGCAAGAGTTTCGTACACTTCAAACATCTGAGTTGCTTCGGCTTTGCCGAGAGAAAGCATTTCCTGATAGTGACCGAATGCAAGTGAATTACAGTAATCGTTTTCGGGAACGATATATCCTACTGCATCGTTTGCAAGACCGAAAATGATAACATCATCACCGAAAATTTCACAGAGAGTCTGTCCCTCATAGTCTTTATTATGAACTGAACCTGCTGCAGTGAGCTGATTTCCGCCGTAGACAAGGTCTGTACAGATTTCACCGGGGACAAAAGCAATCTTTACGTCTTTACCCATTTCCATATAGCCGACTTCTGTTGTTACATAGTAATTGCCCTGAGATTTTTTGATGATGTAATTTACAACACCGAGTTTGCCTGCCGCCTGAATAACGGGATTTGTAACATGGATTTCTACGGTTGCAAGTCTGATATTAAGAATGGGATCAAGCTGTGTTTCTTCTACAGCTTCCCAGCCTTCATACCAGGGAGTGTAGTTGTGACCTTCGGTCTGTTCTTCTGTAAGGTTAAGGCTCATAAGATATTCGTCAGCGAGGATTTCTTCTTCGCTCATTGTCATACCGAGAACCATTTTGCCTATTTCTCTGCCGTAGTTTGCGGCAATGTCAACACGAAGGTCTGCTTTTGCACTGATTCTGCCGATATAAATACCTGCAATTGAACCGTTGAAGAACATAAAGTTGTAGCCTGCATTGTTGATTGTTTCACCGATGTAGTAAATGTAGTCACCTGAAATTCCGTGTCCCTTTGTGGGGTCATCTTCAGTTGCAAGACCGACAACGTCGGGATGTGCAGACATATTTACAATAATTGTGGGTGTTATTGTTGCATCATCGGGTGTGAAGACAAAACGTTTGAGTTCAGTGTCAAGAGAAGATGTTGAAGGTCTGTTCTTGTTGCTGAAATACTTTTCACCTATGTCTTTTCTTGCAAAAGTCATTGTACCCTCAGCCATTGAATCTACAGCTTCTGTTATAGCCTGACATACTTTTGCATAGAAGAATTCCATATATTCGGGATCTGTGCCCTGCTCAGCTTTTGTTATACCGGTGAATGCGCTGAAAATATTCTTGGGCCATTTTCTGAAAATATCTGTCCAGAGCCCCTGTGTATCAATACCTGAATGAGCATGTGTTGCAAAAAGGTTTATTGAATTTATATTGTTTTCTGCGGCAAATTCGTTAAGGAGACCTCTGATATGTCTGATGTCACCGTTTGAAACACCGATTGAGTCAATAGTAGCAAAAACTGCAGTGCCTCTGCCTGAACCGTCGTTGAGGGCGATAACACGCACCTGCATATCGTCAAGAACTTCACGTACATCATTAGTGAAGAAATTCTGTTCACTGATAAAACCGCCAAGGAAAAGGTTGTAATCTTCCCAGTTTTCGGGAACAAGACTCAGATTGCTCTGACCGAGTGACCATTTTGCACCCTCTTCGGCTTCGTTTATAAATTCAGCTGTGCCCTCATAGAAATTATTGTATTCATATTCGCTTTCATCAATGAATTTGTCGTTTTCTCTTATAAAAATATTAAGAGTTCCAACAATACTTTCAAAAATTGAACTTACAACTTTAGCCGCTGCTTTTGTGAAAGGCTCAGATGTTGATTCAAAGTCAATTGCATAAGCCGGAGTTGAGGTTAAAGAGAAAATCATAATGACTGCAAGAAAAACAGATATTGCTTTTTTCTTCATGGTTTTTCCTCCCGAGTTAATATATTATATTTACATATCGACAATAACACAGTATCTGTCGTTTGTCAAGATTCTTTATTGTAAAAATTGAAGTAAGTTAATGTTATTGATTTTTTCTTCATAATGAGTATAATGAAATTATGACAAATCAAGACATTGAGGTGTACTTCATGAACATGTTTAAACACAAAAAACCTCAGCAAAGCACAAGACATTTTGCCGTCTGCGGAATTCTTGAAATTGACTCAAAAATTCTGTTTGTCCGTCATACATACGGAACTGCAAAGGACAGAATTCTTCTTCCCGGAGGGTATGTAAAAGAAAAAGAACTGCCTACAAAGGCTGTTGAAAGGGAATTCTTTGAAGAAACATCCGTTGTTTGCAAGGCAGGGGAGATTTATTCCGTTCAGTTCAAGCCTGAAGAGTGGTGCATTGTTTTTACTCTCAGCTATGTTTCGGGAGAGCCGAAATCTGATGGCTATGAAAACAGCGAAGTCCTTCTTCTGACCGTTGACGAAGCCCTTGGTCGTGACGATATCACAAATATGAGCCGTGAAATTCTCAGGGCTTATAAAGAAAATAAAAAAGGCATTGCAAAGAGTGATTACATCGCAAAATCATACACTGCAGAGGATTATGTTCTTTTCGGTGTGTAAACTGTAAATAAAAATTCACATAGTTCAATTGTAAAAGGAGAAATAAAAATGCGTTTTTTGAAAAAAGCTGTTTTGCTTATCTTATCGGTGTTCATGTTTCTTTTTGTTGTAGTTTCTGCAATATCTGAACCTGAAGCTGTAGGAACTGCTGCAGATGTTCTGTATCACAAAATTGCTCTGACAAGTCTTTTCGGTTCCTGGTTCATTTGCTGTCTGAGTGAATTCATTTATACAAACATAAAAGCAAAAAAAGAAATCAATATAAGCTTGAAAAAGCGAATCTGCATATACATAGCTGTGATTATTGCAGGTTTTGCGTTGCTGTTTATTTTTAATGGTATGACAAGTGACAGTTTTTCCGGGTCAGCAGAAACAGATGTATCATCAGACGAAACAGTTTCCGATGTTGCTTCCGATGACGCTGTAACCGAAGCTGAAACTGAAAAAACAACAGCCGACAATAGTGTAAGTGCAGAAAATATATATAATCAGCTGTCCGATGATGAATATCTTATGCTTACTGAAATTTTAGCCGAATCATTTTACAGTTTTACGGTAAGTGATAAAAATAATGCAAAATTGCAGAAAAATGATGCAGTCAGAACATGTCTTGAGTCGATTTTTGATTATGCATATGCAAATTATTTTGAATTGGATCCTGCATTTGCAGCAGTTTTTGCCGAAAAGCATGATATTGTGGAAGAATCTGCATGTTACGGTAAACTCAAAGAGAATTTTGATATAGGACTCACAAGAGATGTTGAAGAAAAAGAATGGAAATATTCAATCAGGTCTTATTCTTTGGATAAAGATGATGTCTATATATATGACGATGTGATTTATCTTGATGCTGAGGGTTATCTTAATCCCGGTGTTGCCGTTTACTGGACAGAAGATGACAAAATGGTTGAAGTGGGCGAAATTGTTGACATTGCTTTGGATAAAGAAATAGACAAAAATGTTTATGCTTATGCGCTCAATGTCAGATTTTTCGATGATTCTTTTTCATCAGGTTGGCGTGACGGTGAGAATTTCCTGACAGCAAATAAAAAATTGGCAGGAATTCCTGCATATTTTATCAATGCTTTGGATCCCAACAGAAATATAATAAAGCAGGTTCCCGATTATAACGGTTCGGCAAAATGGACCGTATTGAAAAATGCAACAATAAAGCAGGGCACAGAAGTGTATGTGGGATCCGGTTACAGCAAAGGTTATATGTTTACAATAAAGAGCTTTGACAAAAAGACGGATATGATTGTTGTTGAATATGAAAGCGGAAATGTAGAAACAAAAAGTTATTCAGCAATAGTTAACAATCCGTTGCTGTATGTTAAAAATGCAGGCTGATATTATCTGTTTCTGAATCGGAAAGGAATATTTTATGTTCAAAGATAAAAGATTTGAAGTTGTTTATACACAGGGCGCAATCGAAAGCATGACAATATGGGTTGATAAGGAAACAGGTGTCAATTACCTTTATCACCGCAACGGAAATTCAGGCGGTCTTACACCGTTGCTTGACAGTAACGGCAATGTTGTAATAACACGTTAAGACGGAAAGAATTTTTATGGAATTAGGTGAAAAATTACAACTGTTGAGAAAACAGAAAGGGCTGACGCAGGAAGAACTCGCTCAGGCTCTTTTTGTGTCAAGAACAGCTGTTTCAAAATGGGAATCGGGCAGAGGTTACCCGAACATAGAATCACTCAGGGCAACAGCAAAATTCTTTGATGTTACCGTTGATGAATTATTGTCAGGTGACGAACTGCTCACAATTGCAGAAGAAGATACAAAACAAAAGAAAAAACATCTTTGCGATCTTGTTTTCGGTCTGCTCGACTGCAGTGTGGCAATGTTCTTTTTGCTTCCGTTTTTCGGCATAAGAAACGGAGAGACAGTAAGGGAAGTTTCACTTCTTGCTGTTGAGGGTATTTCTCCGTATCTTAAAACAATATATTTTATTGCAGTTTCGGCAATCGTGGTTTTTGGTATTGTTATGCTCACTTTACAGAATTGCCGTGCAGAGTTTTGGGTGAAAATCAAGAATCATATATCATTGGTATTGAATGCAGCCGGAGCTGTATTATTTATAATAAGTCAACAGCCTTATGCGGCAGTTTTTCTCTTTGCTTTTCTTATAATAAAGCTGTTTGTGATTATGAAAAGGCAATGACACGCTTAGTGTCACAGATGTGAAACATCGGTTCTTGTGTTTTTATTGACCTTAATTTAATGTATAACAGACATTAAGTCAGAAAGGTTGATAAAAATGAAAAAACAGAACAAAAAAAATTTTTGTGTTGCGGTATTTATGCTTGTTGCATTTATACTATGGACTTCGGCTCTCAGAATTATTGATGTCAGACCGATAGGTCCCGACGGCTCTTTTGTGGGTTTTGCGTCACTCAATCAGGCTGTGCACAATGCAATCGGAGTCAATATGACTCTTTATAACATCACAGATTGGCTGGGGCTTGTGCCCATAGCAGTCTGTTTCGGTTTTGCACTGCTCGGACTCATTCAGTGGATTCGCAGAAAAAAGCTCAAAAATGTGGATTTCAGTATTTTTGTGTTGGGCGGATTTTATATTGCCGTGACAGCAGTCTATATTCTTTTTGAGACGGTTGTTATCAATTACAGACCTGTTCTTATTGAAGGATATCTTGATGCATCTTATCCCTCATCAACAACAATGCTTGTAATGTGCGTTATGCCCGTTGCAGCAATGCAACTGCGTGAGCGTATAAAAAACAAAACCGTCAGAACGGTTATAAATACGATAATTGTAATTTTTATTGCATTTATGGTAATCGGCAGACTTGTTTCGGGTGTGCATTGGCTCAGTGATATTATGGGCGGTGTTCTTCTGAGTGCAGGACTTGTAATGATGTATTACAGCATTGTAAATATGAACAAATAAATTTTAAAATTGCGCATCACTGAATTTCAGTGTTGTATTTATAAAAGAAACTGAATAAGATCTTTTGCTCAGAAAGAAGAATCAGAAAGTTTTTCACAGCAGTTCAATTGAAATTTTTGAGAAAATTTTCAATTTTTCGGTTATTTATTTTTCTTATGCTCTCAGGTATAATAAAGTTGCAGTAAATCAGCGGAGGAAACAGAATGAATATTGAAAAAGTCGGTGAACAGATTTATCTGTTGCGCAAATCAAAGGGTATTACCCAGAGTGAACTGGGTGAACGCGTAGGTGTTTCTTTTCAGGCTGTGAGTAAGTGGGAAAGAGGCGAAACTTTGCCCGATGTTGCAGTTTTGCCCGACCTTGCAAAGGTTCTTGAAACTACTGTGGATTATATTCTTACCGGTGGTGAAAAAATGGTTGATTACAAAGGAAAAATCAGTGTGTCAGACATGAGAGCAGGTCTTGAATGCATCAGAAAATCGGGAGAATATCTCGGCAACGAGCACATAATCTATCGTGCCGCAATAAAAGGTATAAATGATGAACTGAACACCGATATTGAAAAAGCATTCTCAGACGATTACATTTTTGAAGCATTTCTTGCAGAGGCTGTTATTCAGAATCTTATTCAGGGAATGTATGTGGATGTGAGTGATGTGAGAAATAATTTCAGACATGAACATTTCAAAAAAATCGTTCTTGATTACTGCAAAAGACACGGTATAAAATAATTCACGGGGGACTGCAAATCAGTTCCCCTTTTCTACTTATAGTGGAGATAATTCTTTGAATGAGTTATTGAAAATGCACAAGAATTTATGTATAGTGTAATTGATGATAAGGGAGTGGTTTTATGAGTCTGCTTATAGGTGAAAATATCAGAAGAATGCGCACAGACCGTAATCTTACTCAGGAAGAAATTGCAATGCATCTTGGTGTATCATTTCAGACAATAAGCAAATGGGAGCGCAGTGAAAGTTATCCTGATATTGAAATTCTGCCGTCTCTTGCAAACTATTTTGGTGTCAGCAT
Source organism: Acutalibacteraceae bacterium (assembly GCA_045658165.1). GTDB lineage: Bacteria > Bacillota > Clostridia > Oscillospirales > Acutalibacteraceae > UBA1081. The sequence continues at coordinate 16,513 of JAZOUN010000131.1, read as the reverse complement.
TGATGAACTGCTCGGTATGAGTGAGACAGAAAAAGAAAAAAGATACAACGAAATAAACAGCATCTGGGCGCAAAACAACAAAAACAGACTCAACAAAGAAAATGTTCAGCTTATGCGTGATGCGCTGAAAATATTTCCCAACGATCCGCTTCTTCTTGTACAGCTTTCAACTTCTCTCGAAAAAATCGACGGCACTCCCGAGGAGAAAGAGAAGAATTTAAGAGAATCGATTGCAGTGCAGGAGCAGATTATAAATTACTGCGACGATTGCGAAGTCAGGGGCGCAACACTTTATAACATTTGTTTTGCCTACAATAAAACCGGTGAGCATGAAAAGGCTGTTGCACAGGCAAAGAAACTGCCCAATCTTTATAAATCCCGTGAAAATGCACTTGTTTATTTTCTTGAGGGTGAAGAGAAAAATGCCGTTGCCCGTGAAGCTTTGCTTCCTCTCTGCTGGGCTGTTTCACATCATTTTACAGCCCTTGCCGAAACAGAAAACAACAAAGAATACCTTAAAAAAGCTGCAGAAATAATCGATATTATATTTGAAGATGACAAAGATGTTTTTGTGCAGAAAATTTATGACGGTCTTATTGAAAAATTAAAATAAACAGAAAAATCACTCCCGACAATCTGAATGAATTCAAGGGAATGCTTTTTAAATAATCATATATATAACCTCCTTCGGGAGGTTTATTTTTTGTATTAAATCGAATTCTTGTAAATTGCATTTGTCTGTGATACAATAAAAAAGGTGATTCTATGTACAGTAATATCGAAATTAAAAAAGACTATAATCAGATTGACGGTTTCAATCGTTATCCGTCTGACATAATGGCTGAATACAAACAGTGTATTGAAGAAGGTCTTGATATTGAAAATCACAAAGACTTTTTTGAAACTGTTGCGGCAATGGAAAACGGGGAAGAAAAAACACAAAAAAGCGACGAGATTTTCAGAATCGTTATGAATGCCCCTATAAAAGACGGCTATAAATATAATGAACCGATTGAACTTGATGAAATAAAAAAATTAAGAAAAGAACATAAATACAATGCGATAATGCCTGACATTGCGACACTCCGAAAAAAGATATCAGGTGCCTGGACAGGCAGAGCCTGCGGATGCCTTCTGGGCAAACCCGTTGAATGTATCAGGACAAATGAATTGATTCCGTTTCTTAAAGAAACAGGCAATTACCCTATGCACCGTTACATCTTGTCAACTGATATCACAGAAGAAATCACAGCAAATTATAAATTCTGTTTTAATAACAAACCCTATGGTGACAACACAGACGGTATGCCTGTTGATGACGACACAAATTACACCGTGCTTTATCAGCAGATTATTGAAAAGTTCGGCAGAGATTTCACATCGGATGACGTTATAAATACATGGATAAAAACACAGTCCGTTCATTCATATTTTACGGCTGAAAGAATTGCATACATCAACTTTCTTAACTGCATTCAGCCTCCCTCAACAGCAATTTACAAAAATATATGCCGTGAGTGGATAGGTGCACAGATAAGAGCTGACTATTTCGGCTACATCAATCCCGGCAATCCCGAAAAAGCTGCAGAAATGGCATACAGGGATGCAGTTGTATCCCACGTCAAAAATGGTGTTTACGGTGAAATGTTTGTTGCCGCAATGATTGCTGTTGCAGCGGTAAATGACAATATTGATGATATTATTCTGGGCGGTCTCGGTCAGATTCCCGAATCTTCAAGACTTTATGAATCTGTTATGAAAATTTATGAGCTTTACAAAAACGGAACTACCCTTGAAGATTGCTATAACTATATACATTCAGCTTATGATGAGTATACAGACCACGGCTGGTGTCACACAATTTCAAATGCAATGATTGTTGTTGCCGCACTTCTTTACGGTGAGGGTGATTTCGGCAAATCAATCTGCACCGCAGTAGGTATGGCATTTGACACAGACTGCAACGGTGCAACTGTCGGTTCGGTTCTCGGCATGCGCAGTGGAATTGACTGTATTGATGATTACTGGAAAAAGCCGATAAACGGCAAAATACACACTTCAATCTTCGGCAGCAGCACTGTTGATATCGAAAAAGCAACAGATAAAACGCTTAAACATATTGTTTGATAAGACTCCACGAATCGTAGGTTGTAAATGAACTTTTTTCGTTATATAATGTTTTCAGTCAGAAAAGGAGCTTAAATATGGATACATATATAACAGGGGCAGTGATAAAAAAACTGCGTGAAGAAAAGGGCTTAACACAATCGCAGCTTGCAGACATAATAGGCGTCAGCAGCAAAGCCGTTTCAAAGTGGGAAACTTCAAAAGGTCTGCCCGATATTTCACTGATTGAGTCACTGGGCAAAGCGCTCGGTGTGTCGGTGGCGGAGCTTCTGTCGGGGGAGACGGTCACAAACAGAAACATATCGTCAAACATAATGTTTTCAAAATTTTATGTGTGCCCCGTGTGCGGCAATGTGATGCATTCAACAGGTGCAGCGGTCATGAGCTGTTGCGGAATCACCCTTCCGCAGCTTGAAGCAGAAGAAACTGACGATGAGCATGTTGTCACAATAGAGAATGTGGAAGATGAAAAATTTATCACCGTGCATCACGATATGACAAAGAGTCATTTTATCTCTTTTGCGGCGTATGTCACAACAGACAGAATGCAGTTTGTCAAATTTTATCCTGAAGGCAATGCAGAAACAAGAATGCAATTCCGCGGCAGGGGATATCTTTATATTTACTGTAACAGACACGGACTGATGAAAATAAAAGTTTAAATAAACCAAAAATTCCGGATTTACTTCAAATCAGGAATTCTTTATTTTTTTTGCTGTTTCTGTAGATTTTTTTTTACTGATGTGTTAAATTAAATATAAATACGCAGACATCAAAGGAGTGTATCTGATGACAGTGCAGGAATATCTTAATCTTATTGATGAAGTCAACAGTAACGGAAAATACAGTGCAGACTGGTGTTCTCTTTCGCATCATAAAGTACCCGAATGGTACATGCGTGATAAAATAGGAGTATTTATTCATTGGGGCATATACAGTGTTCCTGCATACGGAAGTGAATGGTATTCCAGAAGTATGTATGACAAAGGTGTAAGAGAGTTTGAATACCACAAAAAAACATACGGAGATCAGAAAACATTCGGATATAAAGATTTCATTCCCATGTTCAAAGCGGAAAAGTTTAATGCCGCAGAGTGGATTTCTCTTTTCAGAAAAGCCGGTATAAAATATGTAATGCCCGTTGCAGAGCATCATGACGGTTTTGCAATGTATGAAACAGATTTCAACCGTTGGAACAGTGTGGATATGGGTCCTTGCAGAAATGTTGTGGGTGAAATCAGGGAAGAATGTGAAAAACAGAATCTGACTTTCTGCGCATCAACTCACAGAGCAGAACATTATTTCTTTATGAATCCCGGCAGACTGTGTGACAGCGATGTGAATGATGAAACATACGCTGACTTTTACGGTCCCGCTGTTTACAGCGAGGAGCTTGATCCTGAAGTTATACATATAACAACAGCAGATACATATTCCGTCGGTGCAAGTAAAGAATGGCTTGAAGACTGGCTTGTACGCACATGTGAAATTATAGACAGATATCAGCCGTCGGTTCTTTATTTTGACTGGTGGATACATAATCACTCGTTCAAGCCCTATCTTAAAAAACTTGCGGCATATTACTATAACCGTGCCGAAGAATGGGGCAAAGAGGTTACAATCAATTATAAACATGAGGCATTTCCTCCCACAGTTGCAACATTTGATGTTGAACGCGGTGCACTTACGGGGATTTCACCCATTTACTGGCAGACTGACACTGCAATCGGCAAATGTTCATGGGGCTACAGAACAGACAATGAATACAAGAGCGCAAGACAGGTTATATGCGACCTTGTTGATATTGTTTCCAAAAACGGTAATCTGCTTATAAACATCGGTCCCAAAGCTGACGGTACAATAACCGAAGAAGAAACTCAGGTGCTTCTGACAATGGGAAAATGGCTCGAAATAAACGGAGATGGCATTTACGGAACAACATTCTGGAAGCAGTTCGGTGAGGGTGAAGTAAATGCAGAAGACGGATTCTTCAAAGACGGTGACGAAAAAGCTTTTACAAGTGAAGATTTTCGTTTTACATTCAAAGACTGCAATCTTTATGTGTTTCAGATGAGACCGTCAAAAACAGTAAGAATAAAAACACTCAGAAAACACGTGCCTCACGATTATCTTATAGAAAAAATTGAACTTCTCGGCAGCAGTGAAGAAATCCGTTTTGAAAGAAACGAAGATTTTCTTGAAATAACTCTTGAGAAAGAGCCTGAAAATGATCTGCCTGCATGTTTCAGAATAGCGATAGGATAAGTTAATAAAAAAGACTGTAAAAAATTTTGTTTTTTTTACAGTCTTTTTTATGTTATTTAAGTTTGCTTGAGAGAACACCTGTTGCGGCAGCAATAAAATCTTCAACAGTTTTCTCACGCCATGAAGTTTCTGTGGGATAGAATAATTCAAGATAATTCTGATGAACTATTTCTGCAGAAATTTTATTTTCAGTGGGGAAACGGTGCTGACGGTTTTCGTCAACAGTATATTTGAGTGAAAGTATTGAATCGATGAAACTGTCACCGATTGTGCCGAATTCAAAACAAGTGGAAAAAAGTCCTTTTTCTGAATTCTTCTGCTCTGCAAGACGGTAGAAATAGTCTGTTGTGTCGCCTGTTGTTGCATAAAAGCTTTCAGAATCGTGAGAAATGATATAGTCATAGCCGAATAATTTTTTTGTTTCAGCTTCGGTCATGGTTTCATAGACGGAGTTAAAAATAACCATGTTGTATCTGGGACCGTATCCGGAGTGGATGTCTATATGAACAATGTTTTCATAATCACCGTCAAGGCAATCGTTGAAAACACCTTTGAGGTATGCTGTTGATTTTTCATCACCGGTACCGCCGTAATAAACACCTGATGCAGATTCATACTGGCCTGAAAGAAGTGCATCCGAAACTTTACTTGCACCCTTTGTTATTGCTTCTTTTGCAAGGTTGAGATAAAATTCAGCTTCGTGCCAGAATGCATTTCCGATTGCTCCTTCGGGTTCAAGGAAAGACTGTACTTCAGGATAATCCTTGTTTGAAGAAAGGTCAAAATTATCCCAGTCAAGTATGAAATTTCGGTTAAGGTCAACGTTGTTTTCGTTATAACGTCTCAGATATTTCATTCCGTAGGGGTTTACGTTTGCAACAACGAGAATTCCTGTATCTGAAGTGTCAATTCCGGGATAGATTTCTTCAAAAAATACGTCGAGCATTACAGCGCCGATAAAACCTTCCATGCCGTGAACACCTGTTGTAAGAACAATAAGGTTTGTTTTGTCTTTTTCTGCAGGAAGGAAAATGCTGTCAATGTAAAGACCGTCTGCTTCATCTATTGCAAATTCAGAAGTTTCTGTCTTAATTCCTTTTTCGTTAAGTTTTTTTGTAAGATTTCTGAGATTTTCTCTTACTTCATCGTATGATACAGCGAATGATTCGCTGTAAGAATATGAATCTTCAACTTCGGGCTGTTTTGCACACTCAAGAAGAATATACGGACCTGCAACGGTCACTACAATTACCAATGCCATTAAAACGGCACATATACTGAGAAGAATTTTTTTTGCTGAACATTTTCTTTTTGTTTTCTTCATAATGCCTCCGTATAAATTTTATTTTTTTCGCTATGATTTTATCAATTATTGTTGTTTTTGTCAACACGGAACTTTTTTCTGCAAAAAATGATGTTGAATATTCACTGCAGTTATGATATAATTAAAATGTTATGTACTTATTAACTACTTATTTTATCGGAGGAATAACAAATGGAATTTTTTGGTTTCAGTCTTTTTGAATCCCTTGCCGGCGGACCGCTTATTGCTGTTGCCGCAGTTATCTTTGTTATAGGTCTTGCTCTTACAATCAAGGGCGGTGACTGGTTCGTTGATTCAGCATCATGGTTCGCAGAAGCAACAGGTATTCCCAAGTTTGTTGTCGGTGCAACAGTTGTATCATTTGCAACAACATTGCCTGAGCTTCTCGTTTCTGTAAGAGCTGCTATGAACGGTTCTGCACAGCTTGCAATCGGTAATGCAGTCGGTTCAGTAACAGCAAACACAACACTTATCATGGGTGTTTCACTTGTTGCAATGGCCGGCGTTGTAAGCAGAAAGAGCTTTTCTCTCAAGGGCGGACTTCTTCTTGCTTCAATCGTAGGTCTTACAGTCCTTTCTCTCGGTAATTCACTTCCCACATGGTCAGCATATGTCCTTTGGGCTATATTTATCATTTTCATGATAAGCAATCTCGTGGAAGGCAAAAAAGGTGCCGCAAACGATGAAATTGATTCTTATGAAAAGAAGGAAGTTCCCGGAAAGATTCTCTGGTTCGTAATCGGTACAGCTTCAATCGTTTTCGGTGCAGAATTCCTTGTTTCATCAGGTAAAACAATTGCATCTTCACTCGGCATCAGTGAAACAATCATCGGCTTTACCGTTATTGCACTCGGCACATCACTTCCCGAATTTGTTACAACACTTACTGCAATCCGTAAGAAGGAAGCTTCTCTTTCTGTAGGTAACATCATCGGTGCAAACATCATCGACACAACACTTATTCTTCCCCTTTGCGCTGTTATCAACGGTGAATCACTTCCCGTTGAAAAAATCAACCTTGTGTTCGATTTCCCCGTATGTATCGCAGCGTGTGCAGTTGCTGTTATTCCCACAATCATTCAGGGACGTTTCAAGAAGTGGCAGGGCTTTGCTCTTCTTGCAATTTATGTGCTTTATATGCTTTTCCTTGTTCTTAATGAAACAGGAATTGTTGTTCTCGGTTAATAGTTTAAAAAATCAATCATCAAACATCTGACTCGGCAAATGCAGGGTCGGGTGTTTTTTTTGTGCGGTGTTGACATTCAAAAAGACAATTGATATACTTGAATCAAAGAAAAAAGTGTTTTGACAGAGGAATATCAATGAAGAATAAAAAATCAATGGCGATTGTATATACAATGTTGCATTTTTTTATTGATCTTACTACGATATACCTTATCAGCAGTGTGATTCTCGGACCTGAAATCGGGATTGTACATCGTGGTGCTGTTGTGATTGTTTATAATCTTCTGGCATTTGCAGGACAGTTGCCCATAGGCATTTTATCGGATATCTTTAATAAAAACCGGATGTTTGTGGTTTTCGGATGCCTTATGGCAGGAGTTGCATATCCTGTTGCATTTGTTTCTCCATGGATTGCTTGTGTTCTTGCATCAATCAGCAACGGAGCATTTCATATCGGTGCCGGTTCAGATATTCTGAAATGGAGTATGCCGAAAGCAGGGCTTGCAGGTTTGTTTGTAAGCAGCGGTGCTTTAGGTGTCTGGCTTGCATACAAATTGAAAAGTGATATTGTTGTTATCGTTCTGCCTGTAATTGCCATTCTCAGTGCCGTGATTCTGTTCGTGATAAGTAAAAAAGTGAAAAATGAAGAAAATGAGCATTCAATCAGTTTTATTAAACCTGAAAAGGCTGTATTGTTATCAATAATTTGTTTTATGATGACTATTGTTGTGCGCTCATTGATGGGAATGGTTATGAATTATTCCTGGAAGAGCATTTTTGCTTTTTCACTTCTGAGTGTTATTGCCGTTGTTGCAGGAAAAGCTCTGGGCGGTTACATTTCAGACAGATTCGGATATATAAAAACAGCAGTAGTATCGCTCGGATTGTCTTTTGTATTGTTTGTTTTTTCATTTGAATCCCCTCTATCGGGGATTCCGGCAATTTTGTTTTTTAACATGACAATGCCTCTGACTCTCACAGCAATTGCAAAGCTGACGGGTGAAAAATACGGTTTTGCTTTCGGACTTACAACATTTGCACTGGCAATAGGTTTTGTTCCTGTTGTGTTCGGTGCATCTGAATGGTTTTCGGTTGCTTTTGTACTGATATGTTCGGGAGTTTCATTGCTGCTTATGTCGGCAGGATGTATGTTTATGAAAAAAAATAATAAGGACCGGTGCGGAAATGGTTTGGATAGCAGAAACACTGTTGAATAACCTTTTAATTGTTATGGTTATTGAACTTCCGGCTGCATTTTTGCTCGGTGCAAGAAATTTCCGAAAAATCACAACAGTCATGCTTGCAAATCTTATTACAAACCCGGTGGTTGTTTTTTGTTCACTGGTGACAATGCTTTTTGCGTCGGATTGGAGTGTTACTGTTCTGATAATATCGGAGATTGCAGCTTTTCTTTGCGAGGGATACATATTTTATAAATTCAGAATTTTTGATAAAAAGAACGCCTGGTTAATTTCATTATGTCTTAATTTGATCTCGTTCGGTGCGGGAGAAATTATAGAAAAGATTTTTTGAACGGAGATGTAAAAAATGAAAAAATTCATTACTGTTTCAATGGTTGCGGTTTTACTTTTTCTCGGCATGATACCTGCTTTTGCAGATGCTGCTGCATGGGATGAAAAACCGGTAGATTATTATGTGTATGTATCAACTCCCGATGGCGGTCTTAATTTCAGACACGGCCCCGGTGTTGAGTATGCAAAAGTATTTGAAGAGAGAATTCCCGACGGTGTCAAACTTCATATTGTTGCTGAATCCGGAAATTGGGGTATGACAAAATATAACGGATATTACGGTTGGGTGGCACTGAAACAGACAACAAAAGTTCAGCCTACAACAAAAAAAGAAACAACCACAAAAACAGTTGATTATTATGTATATGTATCAACTCCCGACGGTGGTCTTAATTTCAGGGAAGGTCCCGGTGTTGATTATGCTAAAGTAATTGAAGAAAGAATCCCCGATGGAGTCAAGCTTCATATTGTTACCGAATCCGGAGATTGGGGTATGACCAAATATAACGGATATTACGGTTGGGTGGCACTGAAACAGACTACAAAAGCTCAGCCCACAACAAAACCTGTTGCAACAACAGTTGAAACAACAACTCAGGTGGAAGAAACTGCTGCAGCTGTTACGGAAAATACAACAGAATCAACAATGCTTGCAACAACCGCCACAACGGAAGCAATAAATAATACGGAAACCGATAACAGTAATGCAGGAAATATGATGTTCTTGTTGATTGGTGTTATTCTTGTTCTTGTAGTTGTTATTGCAGTTCTTCTTATTTTTATAGTAAACAAGAAAAAATAAAAAAATACATCTCCTTCGGGAGATGTATTTTTATTGTAAATCATTTTTTTCTGTATCTCACAAGTGCAACAACTGATGAAATTATACCTGCGACCTGAGCAAAAAATGCTGTTGAACCGAGAATTGCGTGGTAAACTGTCCATGTTGAAAGGTTTGCAAGCAGGATAAGTCTGATACGCTGTTCTTTTTTCTGAAACATTGCTGTCATATAGAGTACTGCAGCAATGATTGCAAGAATATCAATCCACTTTTCAAAACCGATTATTCCGCCGCCCACGTAAAGAATTGAGAAAAATATCATTTCCGGAACTTTTGTTTCGGTTCCTTTATGGTCGTGCCACAACTGCATAATCAGCTGTAAAACGGCAACTGCGCAGATAATCATACCCGATGTGAAGCCGTCGAGCAGAAGCACATTCAGTGACGAAAGCAGATTGATTACAATTGAAAGAATCAGCATCTGTCTTTTGCTCTTGAGCTGAAGATTGAGTATTACGCCTGCTGTTACAAGTATGCCGAAAAACTGCGCAATGTAATAAACTATATCATGGTTCATATCTTTTTCACCAGGTCCTTATAAAAACATACACACTGGCCGACATTGGGTATTTTGATGTGTTCGTCTGCGCTGTGGATTGATGCAAACTGTGCTTTGTCGAGGTCGATGGGTGCAAAACGGAGAATTGAATCTGCCACATCTGTAAATCTTCTTGCATCTGTACCTGCAGTAAGAAGATAAGGGGCTACGATTACATCGGGGAAGTTATTGTTCATAACTTCTTTAAGCACTGCAAAAGGTCTGTCTTCAAATGAAGAGGGTTTGCAGTAGTCCCTTTCAAGCAGTTCAATTTCAACACCGTATTTTGCAGCAATTTTCTTTATTTTTTCAAAACCTTTAAGCATATCATCTTCACGGATACAACGGATAAACATTGTTGTTTCGGCTTCCTTTGCACCTATCTGCGGATCTTCCTTTGACCCTGCAAAAACTGTTGTGAATGTGATTGCTGTTGAAAGCATTGCATTTGCAGTTGGGATTGAAAGCATTATTTTCTTTATAAGGGGTGAAAAAACAGAAAGGTTGCCGAAAAGCATATTCATGGGGAAAGTCATATAGGGTGCGTGACTTTCGAATGTTGCCCTGACTTCGGGATAGAATCTGCCCTTATAAATTTTTGTGTTGTTGACTTCTGTGATAAAAGCACAAAGACGGTTTACCGCAGAATCGGTTGACGGGTTGAGTCCGCCGTGACCTTTTGTGTTTTTTGTTGTCTTGCATCTGTATACATGACGGCTCTTTTCGTGCACTGCAACCATTGCACTTTTTGCCGTTACGGTGGGAATCATGCCCTGTGTTATAGCTCCGCCTTCATCGATAACTGCATCAAAGTGAATACCGTTTTCTTTGAAATATTCTGTGGCAAGAACCATTCCGTCACCGCAGACTTCTTCGTTGTCTGATGAGCCGATATAAAGATTTATGCCATCAAACTCATAGCCTTCGGCAAGTAATTCCTCTGCAGCCTGAAGCTCTGCAAAGAGGGGCGTCTTTGTGTCAATTGTACCTCTGCCCCAGAGTGCACCGTCCTTTTCCACCGCATTGAACGGGTCTGTTTTCCACAGGTCGTCACCGTCAACAACATCGTGGTGTGACATGAGCATAATGTTTTTGTCTGCATTTCTGCCCTTTATGACAAACACAAAACAGCCTGTGCCGAAAGTGAGTTTTTCTGCCTTTTTGTGAAGAAGGGGGAAGCACTCACTGAGCACTTTGTTGAACTTTTCGTATTCTGCCCTGTTTTCTCCGTCACGGGTGAAAACAGTTTTGCAGTCTACCATTTTTTTGAGTTTTTCAATATATATTTTCAGGGTATCTGGAGAGACATTTTTACGCTCTGACTCCTTGCCCAATGTTATTTTACTCATTTATTCCGCTCTTTTCTTTTCTGAACTTTTCAATTGTCGCAATGACTCTCTTGTCGTTGTAAAGCATAAAGAATACAAGAGAAACCAGGCTGAAACCGCCTGCAAAAACGCCTGTAAGCTTAACACCGAGAAGTCCTACTGATTCGCCTGCACCTGCACCGATGGCAAGAATGCTTGAAACACCCATCATTGCAATTGCAGATGCGATTTTTTCGATAAATGTCTTTACGGCTGCGAAGATACCCTCTCTGTTGACACCGTTTGCAAGACAGTCGCACTGAATGATATCTGATGAAACAGACTGGGGAAGAATATTGATTGCAGCAAAGGGGAATGCAACAATAACACCGACAGCAAGTCCGACATAAAGCTCATTACCGGGAGCGAGTGCCGCAAGTTTGTCACCGAAATAGATGATGCCGAAAACAATTGTAAAAACGATACTTGCAATTATAAGAGGCACTTTTTTGTTGAATTTTCTGCTGATTTTGATAATGACAGGGAAAAGACAGATTGCTACAACAATTGCAGTGAGCATAACAAGGAATGACTGTGACTCGGGTACATTAAGAAGCATTGTTATGTAATAAAGCATTGCTGTCTGGAAGAATGCCATTGACACATAGCTGAAAAGGTCACCGAGTGTAAAGATGACGAAATCCTTGTTTCTGAAAACGAGACCGAATGATTTGATGATTGAATCTTTCGGTTTTGTATTCTGCTCTACATAATCTTTTTCGTTAAAAGCAAATGCGCTTAAAAGAAGACATACTATACCGATTGCAGCAAAAACGGAGAAAACACTTCTCCATGCCCAGAGGGGTGAAAGACCTGCTTTTTTAAGAAGGTCAACAAAAAGAGTTGCAGCGTACATAAAGGAGCTTGATCCCATAAAGAAGCCTGTGCTGATGCCGTAATATCCGACTCTGACTTTTGCATCGGGAATGATTTCGGGCACGAGTGCATTACGGGGAATAAAGAAGAATGTGTATGATGTGTAATAAACAATAAGGAAGAAACCTACCCATACGGCATTTGCAACGCTGCCCTCTTTGAAAGGTGCAAAGAATATAAGCAGCACGGAAAGTGCATAGGGAATTGCCGCATAACGCAGGAAGGGCATTCTTCTGCCTGCCTTGTGGGTGCATTTGTCTGAAAGTGATGCAACAAGGGGGTCTGTGACAGCATCAATGACTTTGCCGATTGCTGTTATGAACGCCATAATTGTGATAAAGCCCAGGAATTTGTTGTCGGGCAGGAGTGACGGTAAACCGCTTTTTACGGTGGGCTGGAAGAAATAAAGAAGATAGTTACTTATCATACCTGTAAACAGACCTTTTGCTATGTCTGCAAGGCAGTAACGGTACATTTTTCTTTTAGGAAGTGTTTTTGTCATGATGTTTTCCTTTCGCCGGAGATTATTCTGCTGTTTTGATTTCTATCATCTGATGAATGTTTACTTCGGGAACTGTGAATTCAGCTTTTCCGTCTGCATATTCAAAAGATATTTCCTTGCCCTGAGGAACAAGGGTGATTTTTTTGGGTTTTGTGCATCTGACTGCACATTTTACATTGTAAAGAGGTGCTGTATCTTCAATGACTTCAGTATTTCTGCCTCTTACAGTTGTATGAGCAAACAGAAGATGCATAATATTTCTGTTTTCTTTTTCCTGTCTTGTGTAAGTCATAACAGCTTTGTCGGGAATTTCTGCAGTTGCTGTGAAATTATCTCCCATAAGTTTTTTCGCAACTTCTGTGAAAAGTTCCTTGAAGAAAATGTGACCGTGCTTTGCATATGCTGTGAAAATATCCCAACCGATATATGCAACATTGCCTTTTACAACTGCAGCTGCAAATTCTTCTTCGGGATTGTTCGGTGCGTGTGCATGGGAGCAGAAGTGCTCTGCAGTTCTGTTGAAATAGGGGTTCTGCATTTTTGCCACAATTTCACCGTCTGTGATTTCGATTTTATGTGAATCACAACGCATAACGTATTCTGTTTTGCCGTTTACTGTATCAAAACAGGGGATGAGATAAGTGGGATTCATTTCGTTTTTGCCGATATATTCAGCACCTGTGTCGAGAATGAATTTACCGTCTTTTACTATTGATTCTGCAGTTGCAATGATTTTGCCGCCATTTGCCGCAAATGCTTTTATTTTTTCTGCTGTTTCATCTGAATAACCGTTGACATCAGGAAGAATAAGCATTTTGTAGGGTGAGAAATCCATTGTTTCATCAATGAAGTTGTAGAGCCAGCTGTTTTCAAGGAGCATTCTGTTTGCGCCGACGTCGGCATCTCTGTCGTCTCCCTTTGTAACAGCTTCACCGCTGAGAACTGCAATGTCTGCAAAATGTACGGCTCCGTTTACCCACGGTTCTTTCTCTTCAACAAGAGAATATGCCTTGCCGATAAGATTATATGTAGCCATATTCATTTCTCCGAGGGGATGCATCTGGTCACCGATTGAACAACCTGCACCGTTTGCAATGCTCAGTGCTGTTTCGTAAATGAGAGCATTGGGATGTTTGAAACCGCCGAATTCACCCCAGCTGTGGTGGAATTTGCCTGTCATGCCGAGGAATTCTGTATTTTTGAGTGTACGCACATATGCAGCGGAAAGAGGGAAGTGGTCATAACCCCAACCGCCTGTAGGGAGACTTTCAAGCTCCTGATGAGTGTTTGATTCAATTGTGAAATAGTCACCCTTGGGGATGTGTCCTCCGTTGTGGAAAATTGTTGCAGTATCGCTGTATTTTCTGACAGCAGAGTTTGTTCTTGTTATGTATTTTTCAAAAACAATCTGTGCGTGTTTTTCTCTGTCATTTTCATTGTTCACATCAAGACCGAGAGCTTTCATGTCCGCAAGACATGTTTCGCAGTAGCAGATTCTCGGATGAACAATGTCAAGGAAAATACCGCAGGGATTGTATTTCTGCATAACTTCTTCAATCTGAGCGCAGAGAGCATCAAGATAACCTGTGTTGAAACAAAGAGTATGGAAATGAACTTCATTTGCATATTCTTCAACATCAGCCTTGTCTGTTGAACGGATATAATGCCATTCGGGATGCTTCACATAATCCTTTTCGTCGTAACCTGCTGAAATATAAACGGGTGCGTTGACGTTTATTTCTTTACATGCTTCAAGCTGTGCTGCAAGAAGGTCAAAATCAAGTTCGGGGTGCATTTCGTTTACATCACTGGGATGATAAGACCAACCGTGATGACATTTTGAAAAAACAGTTATTGAATCAACGTGTCCTGCTTTAAGGGCAGCCTGAAACTGCTCTTTTGAAAACTTTTTGCCTACAGGCAGAGTACCGTTTGTATGAAAATCAAGATGTACCTGTCTTTTTCTGAGCATAAAAATATCTCCTTATTCCAAAACGGTTTTCATCAGATGACGAAAACCGTTTTTTTTGTTTGTTTACTTCTTAGCCTTTTTAATTTTGTTGAGTTTTGCATTGAGTCCGAGGATTTCTTCCTTTGTGAAGCCGTTGCCGAGCATTGAAAGAGCACGTTTGATGGTAAAGCCCTTTGCCATGCCGTAAATATTCTTGAGCATTGCAGGTGTTACCTGGAAACCTGCCATCATGCCGCCTTTTTTCTCTTCACCGTTCTCGTCTTTCTTGCCGCCGCTCATCAGATTCTTGAGCATGAGCACGAATTTGAGCATTACGAGTTTGCCGCCGAATGTTGCCATGATGTCACCGATTGTATCATTGATTGAAAGATAACCGTCAGGAGTGTTGATTTCGAACCAGTTGATAACCTGACCTTCTTCTTTCATGATGTAAGCTTCATTGGGAGTGTCAACCTTGCGGATTACTGCTGTATCTTCAAGATTGCCTGCTTTGACTGTAAGAGTTGTTTCACCTTCGTTCTTTACATCAAAGTAGAAGAAGGGATATTTACCCTTTGTCTGTTTGCCTGCACTTACACCGTTTGCGAAAAGTTCAACTTCATCACAGTTTGAGTAAACAGTTACCTTTGTTACATCCTCTGTTCTGTCGATATATCTCTTTGAGCAGAGATGAAGAACGGGTTCCTCTGAAAGCCATGCTTTGTAAGCATAGAATGAGTCTTTCTTATATTTTCTGTCGAATGTTACAAGACCTTTATGGTTCATTCCGTTTTCGCCGCCTTCAGCACGTGCGTCAGCTGCGAAGTCAAACATATTCCATACATGAGTTGCCCAGAGATAAGGTCTTTCGGCAATCTGCTTGATGAGTTCTTCGTGATAATATGACTGATATTCTTCTGTATAGTCACCCTGAACGGGGTCTGATGTGTGCCAGTCAAGAGCTTCACATCCGTATTCACTGATACCGATGGGTTTTTTTGGATATTTCTTATGGAAATCATCAAACCAGGGGCCGTTCATGTCTGTTGTGCCGCCGTACCAGCCGAAATAGTGGTTGTATGAAAGAACGTCACTTATGTGAACATATTCTGAATCGATTGAACACATTGTAACTGATGCAATTGTTGTAAGTCTTGTCTTGTCCATCTTATGACAAAGGTCATTGAGCTTCTTGTGGTTTCCAACAAGATCTGGGTCAGCTGCACCTGCGATTGTTATTTCGTTTGAAAGTCCCCATACAACGATTGAGGGATGATTATAATTCTGAGCAACAAGTTCTGTCATCTGACTGATTGTGTTGTCATTACCTGTGGGCATATGTCTTGAAATATAGGGAATTTCTGCCCAGAGAACAAGACCTGCTTCGTCACAAAGGTCATAGAAAACCTGTGAATGCTGATAATGTGCAAGACGGATTGTGGGAACACCGAGTTCAAGTATAAGGTCAAGATCTTCCTTGTGATGTTCGGGAAGAAGAGCATTACCGATGTCGGGTCTGTCCTGATGACGTGATACACCACGGAGAGGATATTCTTTGCCGTTGAGAATAAAGCCCTTTTCGGGATCGATTTCAAAAGTACGGCAACCGAAACGTGTGCTTATGCAGTCAATTTCTTCACCGTTTTCAATAAGAGTTGCTTTTGCAGTGTAAAGATAAGGGTCTTTTCTTCCGTTCCAGAGATGAACATTCTTGATTTCAATCTCTGCTTCGTCATCGCCGTCTTTTTCGCAAGATGCAATAACTTCACCGTCAGCAATAATTTCATATTTTACTTTGCAGTTGTCATCATTTTTGATAAATGTTTTGATTTCAACCTTTGCGTCAGCACCTTTGATTTCGGGTGTGACCATAATTCCGGGTGCACCGTAATAATCAAGGTCAAAATGGTTTGCGGGAACACCGATAACGCTTACATCACGGTAAATGCCGCCGTAGAATGTGAAGTCTGCATTCTGAGGATAAACTCTGTCGTTGGGTGAGTTG
>JAZOUN010000130.1:0-24861 GCA_045658165.1 Acutalibacteraceae bacterium | reverse complement strand
GTTGTAAATGCCGAAAGAACGATACAAAGCACAAGATTCCACTTCTGAGGAAGAACATACTTGAGAAGTTTTGAGAAAGTTTTTGTCTTACCCTCACAATTGATACACGGTGCATCGGGATGCGGTAATTTTCTTCCGCATTTGGGACAGAAACTTCTCATTTTTTCATAGGTTGACTGCACAGCTTCAAGCAGCTTGTCCGTGTAACCGCCGTCACGCACGTCTTCCATGTAGATTGCTGCCGCATCACCTAAATCTGCCGCCGCATAAGAGAAACGGATAAGACTGTGCCATTTTCCGTCATTGTCTTTCACACGGAACATTGCATTACCGTAAAGACGTTTGACCTTTGCCCTTATGATTTCTTCAAAATCTACGGTTGTGTAACCGTTTTCGTAGCCTTCATCAAAAGCTACTACCCTGTCCCTGCCGAAAACGAGAGCAGATGTGCCGTAAGTGCCGTCCATTTTAAGGTCACCCACAACAGCAAAGAGGACATTATCGTCACCGAGAATTTCCTTTGCCTTTCTGTTCATCTCATCTGAAAGAGGACAGTTTGACATAAATTTCACAAAAATAACCCCCTTGTAAAAGGTTTTTACAAGAGGGATTATAAAATTATTTAATGGAAAAATCAAGTATAAAATGAAATATTTTCATATAAAAATAATTAAATGGTTATTGATTTGAATTTTATAAATTGATATAATAAATTTGTCAGAAATTTGAAATTATTTTTCAGTAAATGTAACCTTTTTATGCACTGCATGTGTTATCAGTAATGTAAGCACAAAAATCAAAAAAAAGGAGAAATTTTTATGAAGAAAAAATCTATTTCATGTCTCATTTTTATAATTTCGGCATTCATTCTTATGTCAATGTCAGTATCAGCATTTGACTATAAAGAAAACGATGTTGTAATTGACTTTTTACCCGGTGATTTGAATTGTGATAATCGTGTGACATCAGCAGATGCGAGAATCTGTCTGCGAGCTGCCGCGGACCTTGAAACACTTACAGAAAAACAAAAGCAAATTGCTGATTTTGACGGTACAGGTGAAATTGACAGCTCTGCTGCAAGAAAAATACTGCGTGCTTCTGCTGAAATTGAACAAATATCATATACTGTTAATTTATCAGAAAACAGCCGCATAGTTGTAGGTCCCTATCAGAATCCCGGTACATACAGATGGAATTGTTCAACTGATTTTTCAGATGCAACAATTGAATTACATCTTGAAGATGATATACCGCCCGAAGTTGTTAAGCTTTTTGATACAGTATTTACAATTGGTACTCAAAAAACAGATAATTTTACCGTTTCAATGGTACAGCAATGCCCCTGGAACGGCGAAATCTGGAACAATTACGCGTTGAATATAGTTTTTACTTAAATATAAATACAGAATTGACAAATAATTTCTGCCTGACACAAATTAATGACAAAAAAACAGATATCACAAAAGCGACAACATAAATGAGTTGGTTTACTAAGGACATAATAAAACAGGAGTTGTATCCTTACGGGTACAACTCCTGATCTGCTCATTTTTTATTACTCAAAATCAAGTTTATTCTCTTGTCAGCACTTTTATCCATTTGAATCTGTTTACCTTAACTACTGCGACGATACATTTGAGAATCTGATCGCATTTAAGGAAAAAGAATGTTACGGGAACGGGAAGATGCCACACAAATGCCGAAAGGAATGAAAGAGGCAACACAATGCCCCACATAAAGATAAGGTCATTGAAAAGCACAAATTTTGTATCTCCGCCACCCGAAACGATACCGCAGAGTGCAGGTGCTTCGTAACAGGAACCTACAATCGTTATGCTCAGAATGTATATAAAAATCTTCGCAAGCTCACGAGTTTCGTCAGCAACATTGTAAAGTGAAAGAATAACATCACAGCTTAAAAACATTATAAGTCCTGAAACAATGCCGATAAGAAGATAAATCACCTGCAGTCGCTTTGCATAGAGCTTTACTCTGGGAATATCTCTCTCACCTACTGTTTTGCCTATAATAACGGAGCCTGAATTTGAGGTTGAGGTATAAAGCACACTTACAACCTGATAAACAGCCGTTGCTATGCTGTTTGCACCGAGTACTGCATCCGACTCTATTCTGCCGAGGATTGCAGTCTGGATAGCCATTGCAATACCCCAGGATGTTGCGGAAAAAATAAGCGGAAGTCCTGTTTTTATATAATCCCTGATATATGTTTTATCAATAACAAACAGGTCACGGAGCTTCATTTTAATCTTTTTGTCAATTCCGAAAACATAGAAGACGACAATGATAAATTCAACGTATCTTGCAACAAGAGTTGCTATTGCCGCACCCTTAACACCCAATTCGGGGCAACCGAAATTACCGAAAATAAGAGAGTAATTAAGACCGATATTGACAACAAGAGAAACAACGTTAATAACAAATCCGATTCTGACAGTTTCGACACTTCTGAGCATACTCAGAAACAGCTGAGTCATAGTGAATATGCAATATGAGAAGCCCATAATGACTATGTATTCCGAACCTGCATTGATTTCATTTGTCTTGTCTGTCAGCAGCCCGAGAACAGCCTCCGGGGCAACAATAACGGCAAGTCCGAGCAGAGCACTGAGTACCGTACCGACAATTGCTGCCGATGTGAATATTTTCTTTATAGGTTTTGTGTCACCTTTTCCCCAATACTGAGCAGCAAGGACAGCAACACCGTTTGAAGCACCCAATGCAAACATCTGCAAAAGAAACTGCACCTGATTTGCAAGAGAAACACCGCTCATTGCAATTTCACTGTACTTTCCGAGCATAATGTTATCTGCAAGATTGACACCGAATGTCAGAAGATTCTGCATAATAAGAACAGAAGACAGTGCAAAAAAAGTCTTATAAAAATATTTATCTTTGAATAATTTTTTCATCATTTTCTGCCTTTTAAAATTTTACAAACAGCGATTGCCCCTCCGACAACAGCTGCACCTGCTGCTGCAGCACCGAGAACAGTGAACTTCTTCTTTTCGTATTCATCCGCATCCCAGAAAAGTCTGAAATTTGAAATCAGATTATCCCCGCAGAGTTCTTTATAATAAACGGTTCTTGTTTCAAACTTATCGGGATTTTCTTCGCAGATGTCAAAAATTCTTACACCTCTGTGCGAATTACCGTAGCAACGGAATGATGCACAAGGAGTCTGAACAAACGTAATACCGTCTTTTTCACCGTAGAAGTCGTTAAGGTGGTCATGACCTGACACAATAGCCTTTACGCCGCCGTCTGCAAGAACTTCTTTGTAGAATCCGTTATCGTTTTCGAGAGCAGAAACAGTCTCATGTATATGACCTGTAACGCCTTTTTTAACACGAAGATTATCAGCAGAAAATGTGATTGTAGACTCTTCGGGAGAACATTCCTCAGTAAGATCCTTAAGCTCTTCAAGAGGGATGTGCATAAATACAAGTGAGGGATATGCTTTGCCGTCATTTGCCTCTTTCTGTGCAATTGATTCGTTTTTAAACCACTCAACCTGAGTTTCTCTGATATGATTAAAAATAATATCCTGCTCTTTGTCCTGCCATGATGTGTTTATCATCCACAGATTCATAAGCTGTTTTTCACCGTCTGATGAATAAACGGGAAGACGGTATGTACCGCAGAGATCACCGGTATTTTCAAAACCTCTGTTCATTGAATATGAACGGATAATTTCTGCCTGCTCGTCACCTGTAAATGAATTCATATCATCATGATTACCGTAAATCACAGCAAAGGGTATACCTTTTGCCTCGGGTATATCAAGAATATGAGCAAGAGCAGTTCTCATTATTTCAAACTCTTCTGCCTTTGACATATCTTTCTTTTTTGAAGAAAATCTGTAATCACGCAGATGATTGCCGAGAATGTTATCTCCGGTAAAAACGATAAGATCAGGTTTCAGGTCATCACATGCATTATTAAGCATCTGAAGCATTGTTTTTCTTACCCAATGCAGATCCTGAGCATCACTTATCTGAAGAATTCTAAATTTTCCGTTATTAAATTTAATTTTTTCCATTTATTCCACCGCCAGATAACAAATTGTTTTTGAAAAGTCCTTATTTGCAAGGTCTTCTTTTTTTATAAGAAAATAGAGATATCCGCTTTCTTCAAATTCGAGAGTAAAATCATCACCTGAGAATGAATCAAGACAGAAAAGAAGCACATAATCGTCAAGCTCCTTATCATCATTTACGGGATATTCACCCAAAAGCTGATGAAAAGCATCTGTACAGGCATTTTCATCATCTGTAAACTCTATTTTAAGTGCAGAAAAACCGACTGCGTCACCGTTTTCATCAACGATTTCACCTTCCTGAAGGTCAGCCGTTCCGCCGTCATAATATTTTACCGCAAAATTACCCATACTCTGAAAACCGGGAGTTATCGCAGGTGCACTTTCCTCACCCAGAGGGTTTGCAATACAGCCGAAGAAGTAAAGTATCCCCTTTTCGGGAAGCATATCATTGAATTTATGTGCATTTTTGCAATTTAGCTGACAAATGAACTCCATATCAAATTCTTCATCATCAACGGGCCATTCAAAATCGTCGGGAAGATCGGGACAGCCGAAGAATTTGCTGTCACCGAGAGAACATTCAGCATCTTTGTAGTTTAAATAAATATTTTTCATAAAATCACCACTCATTATTTTAACATAGATAACAGATAAACACAAGAAAAAAAATATAATTTATCGGGACTTTCAATGAACAATTTACAATGGACAATGATTTTCAATAACCGTCTGTATCGTTACAACTGCACAATTGTAAATTGTACATTATACATTGTTAATTAATCAGACAAATTCTGATTTAACTGACTGAAAAATATTTTTCTTCATTGCTTTAAAGTGTTTACATATTAAAGAATTTGTGTTATTATTCATTAAACATTCAGATTGCAACGCCCGAAGAGCACGACAGAATCATTGCATTCACATCTCAGCTGTGTCATATAGTATCAAACGCTTATGTCAAAAACAACGCTGCGATGCTGCACAAAGGCTTTTCGGCAGGAAGTTACAGAGACCTTACACGCGTGGCAAAGCTCAATGAAAATATGTGGACGGAATTATTTATGGAAAACAAAGATTATCTCGTCCAAGAGCTTGACGAACTTATTGTAAATTTAGTACAATATAAAGAAGCTATTGTAAAATCTGATCGCGAGAAACTGCGGGAGCTTCTGCGTGACGGCAGAATCAGAAAAGAAACAATAGACGGCGAAACATACAGAAATTAAGGTGAAATAATGAACACGGTAAAAGTCAGTGCATCAAAAGACTACAACATATATATCGGAAAAGGTCTTCTTGATGAAGCAGGAGAAAGAATCAGCAAAGAACTTGGCGTATGCTCGGCTGCAATTATTACAGATGATAATGTAAACGCTCTTTATGCTGACAGAGTTATTACGTCTCTTGAGAATGCAGGCTTCAGATGTGTTAAATTTGTTTTTCCTCACGGTGAAGAATCAAAGAATATCGCCGTATACTCTGAAATTCTCAATTTTCTTGCAGAAAATCATATAACGAGAACAGATATGCTCATTTCGCTTGGCGGAGGAATCCCCGGTGATATGGGTGGATTTGCAGCTGCAACATTTCTAAGAGGCATAAAGTTTGTACAGATCCCCACAACTCTGCTTTCTGCTGTTGATTCATCCGTCGGCGGCAAAACTGGCGTAAATCTCTCTGCAGGCAAGAATCTTGCCGGTGCTTTCTATCAGCCCGATATGGTCATCTGTGACTACACTGCACTTGACACACTCTCTCCCGGAATCTTTGCAGACGGCTGTGCAGAGGTTATCAAATACGGTGCAATTATGGACAAAGAGTTTTTTGATTTTCTCAAAGTAAATGATATAAAAGAAAACATTGAATATATTATCACACGATGTGTTGAAATGAAGCGCGATATTGTAAATCAGGATGAAAAAGAGACAGGTATCCGTGCTGTTCTCAATTTCGGTCACACTATAGGTCACGCAATTGAAATAAACAGCAATTTTGAAATTTCTCACGGCAGTGCAGTTGCAATAGGTATGATAATTGCATCAAAAGGTGCATACGCAACAGGCTACTGCAACTGTGATATTTCCGGGGAAATAAAAGATGTTCTTATAAAAAACAATCTTCCCGTTTCCTGCGATTTCCCTGCAGAAGACCTTTTTGCCGTTGCATGTTCCGATAAAAAACGAAGCGGTAACACAATAAAACTCATAATACCCGAATGTATGGGTAACTGCGTGGGCAGAAAAATCCCCACAGATGATATGCTCTCTTTCATAAAGGCAGGTCTCAACTGATGGATATTCAACTCAATCTGAAAAATATGCACGGTACTATAGATGCAATTGCATCCAAATCCGATGCTCACAGACTTCTCATTGCCGCTGCCCTTGCCGATAATGAATGCAGACTTATACTCAACTCCACATCTCAGGACATTGAAGCTACTGTTTCATGCCTTGAAAATGCAGGAGCTGTTATAAATAAAGACGGTACTGATCTTGTGGTCAGCCCCATAAAGAGAACCACTGAAAATGCAGTTTTTGATTGCGGTGAAAGCGGTTCAACAATAAGATTTCTTATGCCGGTTGCTGCTGCACTCGGCATTAACAGCATTTTTACAGGTTCAGGCAGATTACCTGAAAGACCTCAGACACCGATACTCAAAGCTCTTGCAGAAAACGGTGTTACAGTTTCACCCGACGGTGAATTTCCCATAAAACTGAGCGGCAAACTCAAAAACGGTGTCTTTACACTACCGGGTAATGTCAGCTCACAGTTTGTGACAGGACTGATTTTTGCATTACCTCTTCTTGACGGTAACAGTGAAATAAGACTTATCCCTCCCGTGGAGTCTAAACCATACATAAATATGACTGTTGCAACCGTCAGAAAATTCGGTATTGAAATAGAAGAAAAAGGCAATTCATACTTTGTAAAAGGTAATCAGAAATACAAATCTTCACCCGAAATCAAAGTTGACGGTGACTGGTCAAACGGTGCTTTTTTCGTTTGTTCCGGTGCATTATCAGATATAACAGTAAACGGCCTTTTTGCTGACTCGGTTCAGGGTGACAAAGGAATTATCAATATTGTAAAAAGCATGGGGGCAGAAGTTATTCAGAATAAAGACAGTGTAACAGTAAAGAAAGCTCCCCTGCACGGCATAGAAATTGATGTTGCCGACACGCCCGACCTTGTACCCGTAATTGCGGCACTTACTTGTTTTGCAGAAGGTACAACAACAATTAAAAATGCAGGCAGACTGCGCATAAAAGAAAGTGACAGACTTAAAACCGTAACTCAGCTTATAACGGAAGCAGGCGGAGACATAACAGAGCTTGCTGACGGGCTTATAATAAAAGGCGGAAAAAAACTGAAAAAGAGTTTCACATTTGACGGCTGTAACGACCACAGAATCGTTATGGCGGCAGCTGTACTTTCGATGAATTCGGTTGTGACCATCACAAATGCTGAAGCTGTCAATAAATCTTATCCTGATTTTTTCCGCGACATAACTAAACTCGGAGGTGTATGCAATGTCATCAATGACAGGTAAAAATATAAAAGTTTCCGTATTCGGACAATCTCATTCAGCCGCTATCGGTGTAGTAATAGACGGACTACCGGCAGGTTTTACTCTTGATATGGAAAAGATTTATGCATTTATGGCAAGACGTGCTCCGGGTAATAATGCGTTCTCTACACAGCGAAAAGAAGCAGACAAGCCTGAAATCATGTCAGGTCTTGTTGACAATACAACATGCGGTGCTCCTTTGTGTGCAGTTATTCACAACACAAATACTCGCTCGGGTGACTACTCCAACCTTAAAGATTGTCCCAGACCTTCCCACGCTGACTATGCCGCATCTGTAAGATACAACAGTTTCAACGACATTGCAGGCGGCGGACATTTCTCGGGCAGACTCACAGCTCCGTTATGCTTTGCAGGTGCTGTATGTATGCAGATTCTCGAAAGCAGAAATATAAACATAAAAGCTCATATCTACTCAATCGGCAACGAAAAAGACACTCCCTTTGATTTTGTTTCTGTTACAGATGCAGATATTGCATCAAAAGACTTCCCCGTCATAGATGATGAAGCAGGCAAAAGAATGCAGGATATTATTCTTGAAGCAAAGGCAGATGCAGATTCCGTTGGCGGTATAATTGAATGTGCCGTAACAGGTGTACCTGCAGGCTACGGAAACCCGATGTTTGACGGAGCAGAAAATATCATTGCAAAAAATATTTTCGGTGTACCTGCAGTAAAAGGTATTGAATTCGGAAACGGATTTGAATGCACTACAATCAAAGGCAGTGAAAACAACGATTCTTATACTGTCCGTGACGGCAGAATCGTGACACAGACAAATAATGCGGGCGGTATCACAGGCGGTATCACAACTGGTATGCCGATTGTTTTCAGAACTGCCATGAAACCAACGCCGTCAATAGGAAAAGAGCAGGACAGCGTAAGTCTTTCTGAAATGACAGATAAAAAGCTTACAATCCACGGCAGACACGACCCCTGCATCGTACAGCGTGCAGTTCCTGTAATTGAAGCGGTAGCGGCAATTTCCGTTCTTGATATTCTGGAGGACCAATAAAAATGGATATAAGTATTCTAAGACAGCAGATAAACGATATAGACAAACAGCTGACAAAACTTTTCAACAAGAGAATGAATGTTTCACTTGAAGTTGCAAAGTATAAAATCGAAAACAATATGCCCGTTCTTGACAAATCAAGAGAACGTGACATTCTTGAAAAAGTTGCTTCACAGTCACACCCTGATATTGAGGCTTACGCAAGAATGCTCTATTCTGACATTTTCAACTTCTCACGTTCATATCAGCACAGAATAATAAACGGAGACTGTCCCCTTACAGACAAAATCAAGAGTGTAATAGAAACAAATAAAAAACTCTTCCCTGAAAAGGCAAAAGTCGCCTGCCAGGGTGTTGAGGGTGCATATGCACAGCACGCCTGCGACAGAATTTTCCGTTATCCCGTTATCTCTTATCACGAACATTGGGACGGTGTTTTTGAAGCTGTGACAAAGGGTGATTGCGACTACGGCATTCTCCCCATAGAAAACAGTACTGCAGGTTCCGTAAACAAAGTTTATGACCTTCTCAAGCAGTACAACTGTTACATAGTAAGAAGTATCAGACTCAAAGTTGACCATTCTCTTCTTGCAAAAAGAGACACAGATATATCACAGATAAAAGAAGTTATTTCACACGAACAGGCACTCAATCAGTGCAGTGACTTCATAAGTGCTATGGGATGGAAAGCAACTGTAGCCAAAAACACTGCAGAAGCTGCAAAATATGTGGCAGAAAGCGGCAGAAACGATATTGCTGCCATTGCATCGCCGGATTGCTGTGAGCTTTATCCGCTGACAGAGCTTAAGAGTGCAATTCAGAATGTAAAAACAAACTACACAAGATTCATCTGTATTTCAAAAGATATGCAAATTTTCCCCGGCGCTGACCGTTCAAGCATTATGATGACTACACATCACAAGCCTGGTGCGCTTTATTCTGTGCTTTCAAAATTCAATGCACACGGCATAAACCTTATCAAACTCGAAAGCCGTCCTCTTCCCGAAAAGGATTTTGAATTCATGTTCTACTTCGACCTTGAAGCTTCAATCTATTCAGACGACCTTTTTGCATTGTTTGATGAACTTTACGCAGAAAACAGCAATTTCACTTATTTCGGCAGTTACTCAGAGGTACTTTAATGAACGGAACTTACGGTCTTATAGGCAGAAAACTTTCTCACAGCTACTCACCGCAGATTCATTCATATCTGGGTGACTATCAGTACAATATTTATGAAATGGAACCCGAAGATGTTGAAGTCTTTCTAAAAAAAAGAGAGTTTGATGCCATCAATGTCACAATCCCCTACAAAAAAACTGTTATGCCTTTTCTTGACAAAATTGACGAATCAGCTGTTAAAATCGGCTCTGTCAACACAATAGTCAAAGAAAGTGACAACACACTCACAGGTTACAACACAGACTATTACGGCTTTTCATACATGCTGAAAAAGGGAAATATTGATGTAGAAAACAAAAAAGTGCTCATTCTCGGCGACGGCGGTGCTTCCGTTACGGTGCAGAGCGTTGTAAAAGATATGAATGCGGCTGAAATCATTGTTGTGTCACGCCATACAGACACAAATTACGATAATATACTTCTCCATTATGATTCAGACATCATCATCAACACAACTCCTGTGGGAATGTATCCGCACAATCTTGAAACACTTGTAAATCTTGATAATTTTAAAAATCTCAAGGGCGTTGCAGATGTAATTTACAACCCCAAACGGACACAGATTATTCTTGATGCCGAAAAGAAAGGCATAAACAACATCAGCGGATTATATATGCTTTCGGCACAGGCTAAAAAAGCTGCAGAATACTTTTTCAGAAAAGATTATGATGAAAGTATTATTGATTTTATAACAGAAAGGCTTTCATTCGAGCTTACAAACATTGTTCTTGTGGGTATGCCCGGATGCGGCAAAAGCACAATAGGTAAACTGCTTGCAGAGCATTACGGCAGGGATTTTGTTGATATGGATGCTCTTATCGTTGAAAAAGCGGGAAAAACAATCCCCGAAATATTCAGTGAGCAGGGCGAAAAGGGCTTCCGCAGTATTGAGACACAGGTTGCAAAAGAAACAGGCAAAGAAAAAGGTCTTGTGGTTGCAACAGGCGGCGGAGTTATCGTAACACCCGAAAATCACGATGCATTAAGACAGAATGCAACAGTTATTTTCATCAACCGCGATATCAATGTGCTCCCCACAGAGGGCAGACCCCTTTCACAACAAAACAATCTTCAGGAAATGTATAAAAAAAGACTTTCCCTTTACCGTTCAATCTGTCATCACGAAGTTGACGGCAACGGCACTGTGAAAGAAGTCGCAGAAAGAATCGAGGCATTATTCAGATGAAATATCTTGTTATAAACGGACCAAACATAAACATGCTCGGAATCAGAGAACCTGCAATATACGGCAGCACAAGCTACCCTGCTCTTCTTACAAAAATCGATGACTGGGCAGACAGAAACAATATTGAAGTTGAATGTTTTCAGTCCAACCACGAAGGCAGTATCGTAGATAAAATACAATCTGCGCTGACAGAAAATGTTGACGGAATTGTCATTAACCCTGCTGCATACACTCACACAAGCATTGCAATTCTTGATGCACTCAAGGCTGTTGCAATCCCTGCAGTTGAAGTACACATTTCGGACATAAACGAAAGAGAAGCTTTCAGACATCTTTCATATGCAGGCATGGCTTGTTTTGAGCATGTCATAGGCAAAGGACTTGACGGTTACACAATTGCACTTGACATTCTCAGAAACACAATAAAATAAAACATAAAAAATGAGATAACACGCTTTTTTGCTGTGCTATCTCAATTTTTTTATAATTTTGTGAGAGCTGAATGAGCTTCGGCTATTTCCTCAGGCTTATTATAACTCCATTCATAAAGTTCAATTATATATCTGCCCGTATAACCTATATTTTCCATTGTTTCAAACAATTTTTTAAAATCAAAAACACCCTTGAGAGGCGGAATACAATCTTTTTCGTCGTTTCTGTCACTTATATGGATATGAACAATGGATTCACCTAAAAGGTCAATAAAATCATAGGGAGAAAATCCTGCTCTGTGTGCCTGTTTTACATCAAGAACCACTTTAAAATCATCCCCGATGGTGTCTTTCATCATTTTTAAATATGCAGGTGATTCGCTTCTGTGATGAACAACATTTTCCTGACAGACACGTACACCGTACTTTTTACCCATTTCTATAAGATGTGCAAATCTTCTGCAGTATTCTTCATCACTTATTGTTCCGGGGATTTTTGCACCGTGAAAAACAAAAATATCTGCACCCAGCTTTGCCGTAAGCTCAAAAAATCTGTCATACATGGGAAGAATATCATAATATCTTCTCTCATAACTGCTGAACAGATAAAATGACTCCGCAAATGATGCAAACGGATGCACCGAAACAATTTCAATATTATACTTTTCTTTGATTCTGATAAGCTCCTGAACAAAATCTTCTTCCAGTTCCGAATGGGAATTGAAAAAAAGTTCAGCTGTTCTGAATCCGTATTTTCCCACAGATTCAAGAGCTTTTTCTGTTTCAACAGGATAAAAACAAGCTGAAGAAACACCGATATCTTTTTTCATATTGAACTCCTGCCAATAATTTTAAATTGAAAATCACCGCTTGACCGAATTACAATGTTTACGGTGATATTTTATGAAAAACACGATTAAAACAATAAAGGAAATCCACAAAGGTATGCATCCCGTTACAAAATACACTTTCAGATACGGCAGCATTCTTATACTGACACTTATTTTTTGTGCCCTTTATTTTTATATACAATCAGAAACATCTGATTTTCCGTATTATTATAACATTATTTACACTGATATTCTCTACAGCATAAAAGAATGCATGGGAAGTATTTTTGTACTCCCCATGCTTTACGAAACAATATCAATGTCTGTTAAACTATGATTAAACTACACCGAAAACATTGAGAACAGGCTGTGCAATTGCTGAAATCATTTTGCCGAGTGCTCTTACAATTTTATCTACAAATGCGAGCATGGGAGCATCAACATCTGTGAAATTTTCGGGAACGTTTGCTTCGGGCATACCGTCATATTCAAGAAGGAATGCCTGAGTATAAGTAACAGCACCTTCACTGATAATTTCTGCTCTTACGTAGCTGCCGATATTTTCGCATTCGTCAAGATCGATTGAATTACCTTCTGCAACAACTTTACCGTCTGAAATCCAACGGATGTAAAGTGCATTGTCTGCATCAATTATGATTGCATCTTCTGCATCATCAACGCTGATTGAATTAACTGTAACGCATGTTGCACCCTGTTCAAATCTGTACTTGTCACCTGCAGCAACTGATACACTCATTTTTTCACCGAGAGCCTTTGCATCTGCATTTTCTGAAGCAAGGAGTGCTGCTGTGTAAGCTGTAAGTTCATCAATGTTACCGCAGTAACAGCTCTGAGCAAAGAATGAACCTGATAAGAGAGCTTCTTTAAGAGCTTCTGAAGTAAGTTCGGGCATCATAGCCATAACATAACCTGAATCTACGATATCAAGATTGTGAGCGTCTGTTGATGCAATTGCAAATACATTTCTGCCTGCAGGAGCAAGGTCTGTAAGCATTATATCCCAGAGTTTTCTGTCAAAACTTGTTCTGCCGTCACCCTTTGAGTTGATATCAATACCGATACATGAAGGATTGTCCATAAGGATGCTTTCGAACTTGCTTATGTAGTAGTTATATGTTGCGTTGTTCTTGTTATAAGCATCAGCTGTGTTATCTTCATCTCTTGCATTTGTATATTCACCGGGATGGTTGATAACTGAAACACCGCCGAGTTCATCGATTGCACTGATTACACTTTCATAATCACTTGTACCGCCGAGTCTGCCGTGACCGTAATCAACAAACCAAGTGTTTACGTGAGCATTGTTGAGAGATGTGGGATTCTGTTCGTTTGCAAAAGGAACACGCATCATTGAATGACCGTCTTCCTGAGCGTAATAATCATCACCGTCAACTGTTGTAACTGTGTATGTTTTGCCGTTTTCTGCTGTTCCTTCTTTATCAAGAGTAACGATGGGAGAAACGCCTTCTTTAATCATCATTATAAGCTTGATAGTAGGATCATAACTGTCTTTTTCAGTCCAGCTGTAGTTTACTGTGCCATGATCGCTCTGTGCATAGATGTCAAAGCCGAGTTCATAATGTCTTTCAGCCATTTCTTTAGTTGTGTTATCACCGTCAGAAGCAATTGTGTGAGAATGAAGGTCAGCCTTGTATGCTGAATAAGTTTCCCAATTAACATCTGCGTAAGGATTGCTTATTGCATAATCAGTATCAGCGGCAAAAGCAGAAATACCGATTGTGCACACCATAAGAATGCTGAGAACAACTGCAGTAAATTTTTTCATATCAATTATCTCCTTTATAATACGGTTATGAGAAAATAACCGTTGTTATACTATTTTCGGGACATTCAACAAACAGTTTTGCAGAACCTGAATATACAGTTTCAAGCTGTTTTTCAGCTGTTGAGGAAATCACTTCCATATTACCTGTAATTCTGCCTGTAGCAATATTAAGATTCTGTCCGTTGTTTACAAGGATTACAACTGTCTTTCCGTCAGGAGTAGTGAACGCTGTAGTTTTGATATCCTGAAGAGAAATATCAGAACCTAAAAGTCTTGACGGATTTGTGTAGATTCTTGTGCTACCTGCAGGAACGTATTTTGTAAAATGAGCCATTGCGTAATATCTTGATGCTGTATCAAGCTGAGTGAAATCATCATCAGCAACAAGAAGACCGTCTGAAATGACATTGCCGTTCTCGTCAATACCGAAGTTATTTACACCAACCCATGCTGACCATGAATTTACGCCTGTTGCTCTGATATCATCAATCATAACATTAGCCATAATCATTGCGCTTGCAAAATCACGGTAATCATGTGAACAAGGAAGTTCACACCACTCAGTCATATCAACATTGATATCTGTATACTTTTCTGTGATTTTTTCACCGAAACCGAGTTTTCCCCAGTAGTTACCGTCACTCCAATAACTATGGTAAGCGAGTGAACCGAGAACATCTCTTACAGTTTCATCATTGTAAAGTTCATCAAAGTACCACTCTGTAATTTCACCGATTTCACCGCTTTCGGGAGCCATGAGTTTTACATCAAGACCGCTTTCTCTGATTTTCTGAGCAAACACTCTGAAAACAGCTACTGCCTGTTCAGGCTCGTAATGACAGCCTTCCTGACCTACCCAACCGCCGCCCCAAGACCACTGAGGTTCATTGATGGGACTGATATATTTTACGGGAACGCCCTTTTCTATGAAATAACGTGTTATTGTGATGAAATAATCAGCATATGCTTCATAATTTTCTTCGGGAAGATTACATGTATTATCGCTGTAACTTCCTGCCGCAGAACCTGAAGCTGTCATTGAATAATGAGGTGAATTTGCAAAGAGAACAACTGTATCAACACAACCGTATGCAAGAGCTTTTTCAAGCATTGTCTGCGCTGCTGCATCACGGGTAAAGTCATATTCATACTCGCCTGTTGTTTCGTTGAAATAATAAAAACTCTCTGTAGCTCTTGAACCGCTGATTCTTGCATTGGGATTATGAGCTTCACCTGCACCTACATTATAACGGTAGATATTAAGACCGAGACCTTCCTTACTGTAAAGTGCCTTTGCAACATCATCTGCATAAGCAGAATCTCCGGCATTCTGTGCCCACCATGCCGCTGAAGCACCGAAACCATTTACCGTCTGGTATTCGACACTTTCATCAATTTCAAGTGTAACGCTTGCATTCTTCAGAAATCCGATTCCGCTTGTAACGGGAACAACAAAAATCTGAACAACAGAAAGAATCACACTTATGATGCTTTTTAACAAAGCTTCGGGATTCATCATTACACATTCCTCCTTGTATATAGAAATACATTATTATAATACAACAAAACATTTATATTTTCAAGCAGTTTTTTGCATTATTTTGTTAAAAATGCGGTTGAATCTGCTTTTGCCAAGTGGTATAATTCATGGTTGTAAATAAATTACGGAGAGAGTATTAATGAAAACAAATAAATTTACAGGACATCTTGCTGCCCTTTTCACGATTATTGTATGGGGCACAACAGTTATATCATCCACCAAACTTCTTACCGGCGGTTTATCACCGGCAGAAGTTGTTATATGCAGATTTTTTCTTGCATTCATCCTGCTGAATATCATTTACCCGCCCAGACTCAAATTTGAAAGCATAAAAAGAGAAATGCTGTACGCTGTTTCAGGTCTGCTCGGCGTCACACTGTATTTCTTCCTTGAAATCGTTGCTCTCCAATACACAAAAGCGGCAAACGTAAGTGTTATTTTTGCAACATCACCCTTTTTCTGCGGCATTTTTTCTCTTTTCTCAAAAAAAGCAGAAAAGCCGAAACTCAACTTCTTTGTAGGTTTTGTTCTTGCTATAACAGGTATAATTCTTGTTACTTTTGAAGACGGTTTCACTTTTGACCTTAACGTAACAGGTGCACTCTTTGCGATAGGATCTGCTCTCTCATGGGGGCTTTATTCACTTCTTTCAAAGGCAGTGGGCACTTACGGTCACAACGTAATTCAGACTACAAGAAGAATTTTCATGTACGGTCTTATTTTCATGATTCCCACACTTTTCATTTTTGATGTGGATGTAAAACATATCAAGCTCCTGGCACAGCCTGAAATACTCTTCAATCTTCTTTATCTTGCACTTTGCGCTTCTGGAATATGCTTCCTCACATGGAGCAAAGCAACAAACACATTAGGTCCCGTAAAAGCTACCACTTACATATACGGCACTCCCCTTGTAACAATTATTTTCTCTTATTTCTTCCTCAGATCTCAGGAAATGACCGTTCAGCTCTTTATAGGTGCAACACTTATTATTGCAGGTCTTGTAATTTCCGTAACAAAGAGTACTGCCGCTAAAAGCAAAAAGAAAAAAAATGTTAAAAGAAAGAAGAAATAACAATGAAAAATATCAACAATGATAAAAAGTCGGGATTGCTGATTTTTCTTTGCTGGGCTGCCTACACATCAGCATATGTAGCAAGACTCAACTATAATGCGTCTATGGTTGAAATCCTTTCTCAGCTCGGCACAACCAAGGAAGCAGCAGGAACAGTAAGCTCCTTTTTCTTCTTTGCGTACGGTGCAGGTCAGCTTGTTAACGGACTTCTTTCAAAAAAATACAACACAAAATATTCCGTTATGATTGCCCTTGTTGCATCATCGGTTATCAACCTTTCAATGACATTCTGCTCAGGAATTGATACAATGAAATACCTCTGGTTCCTCAACGGTGTATTTCAGTCAATCCTCTGGTCATCACTTATAAAAACCCTTTCAGACAATCTTGATGACAGCAAACTACCGAAAGCTGTTCTTGTGATGAGTACAACAGTTGCATCAGGTACATTCTCCGCATACGGACTTGCAGCTTTGTTCTCTGCACTTAGCATGAAATGGACATCAATTTTCTATGTGGCATCATTGCTTGTGGGAATTGTCGCTGTTGTATGGTTTATCGGAATGAGCAGTATCCAGAAAGATAAAAAACTTGCTGAAACAGCATTAAAACGGGAAAAAAGCAAACTTTCACTCACTCCTGCATTTGTATTTACAGTTATTGTTATTCTCATATCGGCTGTAGCAAACGGATTTATAAAAGACGGTGTTACAACATGGGTTCCCTCAATTCTCAAGGAAGAATTCGGTGTTCCCGCTTCACTTTCAATCATTGTAACACTTCTTCTGCCCGTTCTTTCAATTTCAGGCGCATCAATTGTAAAGATGCTTCATAAAAAACAGAAAAATGAAAACGCACTCAATGCCTTTTTCTACTTCGGTGCAATCGTTTTCTCAGGTCTTATTATACTTACGCTCAATTTCAAATCAGTTCCCCTCACACTTGCACTTTTCAGCGGTACAGCGTGTCTTATGGCTGCAATAAACAATGTTATAACAAGTGTTGTTCCACTTTACTCAAGAGATAAAATCGATTCCGGACTTTCTGCAGGACTTCTGAACACATTCTGCTATGTAGGAAGCACCATGAGTACTTCTCTTCTCGGAAAAATTGCAGACACAAAGGGCTGGAATGATGTTTTCATCTGCATACTTATTTTTACAATTGTTGCATTTTCTGCATGTCTTATTTCCGTAATTTTCAAAAGAAAAATGAAAGGCTGATTTCAATGAACATTATTTTAAAAAGTCTTCTCACAGGTTTTGCACTTCCCTGTCTTTCTGCAATGGGAATGCCGAAAAAATTCAGAACTGAAAGATTCAGAAAAGAAACTCCGACTCCCCTTAAATTCAGTGAAGACGGCAAATTCAGAATACTTCATCTTACCGATATTCATCAGGTTATGCCCGAAATGGATGACGATGAAGATACATGCATCCCTGCAGCAAATGATATTGAAACTCAGAATGTTATTGAAAAGCTTGTTGAACAGACTAAGCCCGACCTTGTTGTTTTCGGTGGTGACAATGTAAGCGGTTACTGGAAAGAGTTCAATTATGAGCTTGTAAGAAAGACAATTCAGAAAATCACTTATCCCATACGCAAAAGAAATATTCCCCTTTGCGTATGCTTCGGCAACCACGATGCGGAAGAAGGATTTCATCTTGAATTTCAGATGATGATGTATCACGAATATTCCGACTGTCGTTCATCTTTCAACGATGCTGATGTCTACGGATGCGGAAACTGCTGTGTTACAATAAAAAGCAGCAAATCAGACAAAGATGCATTTGCGCTCTGGCTGATTGATTCAAATGATTATCAGAAAGGCGGTTACGACTGCGTACACGATGATCAGATTGACTGGTACGAAAAAAGAGCCACTGAACTCAAAGAAGCAAACAACGGCAAACCTTTGCCTGCAATTCTCTTCCAGCATATCTGTGTTCAGCAGATGCTGAACGGTTACAAGGAAGTGACTGCAGATGATGATTATACTTTTGAGCGTGACGGGAAGTATTTTTATTTTGCTCACGAAGTCCTTGAAGGCAGAATAAGAGAAACACCCTGCCCGCCCTGTATGGATAACGACCATACAAGACAGTTCGAAAGCTGGAAAAAAACAGGTGACATAATTGCTGCATTCTTCGGTCATGACCATGTGAACGATTTTAAAATCAACATTGACGGTATTGACCTTTACCAGACACTCGGTGCAGGTTATACAACATACGGTAAAGAGCGCGGCGGCAGACTTATTGTTCTTGATGAAAACAATCCTTATAAGATTGAAACAAAGTCTCTTGAAGTTGAAAAACTTACAGATTTTGATATCTGATATTACTGAAAAAATATTTCAGACTGTTTATTAATGTCCGTTTTATGGTACATATTATCATATATACTTATGTTGTAAAGAAAAACATAAGGAGCTGAATAATATGACTACAAAAGCTTATTCTTCTGAAAAAACAAACAATGCAATTGATGCATTTGGTAAAAAAATATACTTTATATTATTTTCTTTGATGTGTATTGCAATTTTTATTGTATCATTCATCGCATTTCTGAAAATTGAAAATAATCTTCATGCATTTCTTGTTTTTTCAATCGGAACTGCCCTTACGATCCTGATTTTTGTAAACGGCAGAAAACCATAATAAAACAAAAAAAATGAGGTAGTACGGTTTTTCCGTATTACCTCATTTGTATTATTACTTTTCGATTTTTACCGTGTAAACGTATTCTGATTCCATTTCATCGGGATTGATGAAGCCGAAGTCAATTTTAAGCTTACCGTTATCGTCTGAAGCCTTGATTTCACCGTTGTAACCAAGAAGTGAAACCTTCATGTTTTCGCTGTAATCAACATCTTCGAGAGTGACAGTACCCATAGGATAATTCATAAAGAATGCATAGATCCTGCCTGAATCCTTGCTTCTTGTGTATTTGACATTTTCATTCTTTGAATCCACACAGTATCTACGGCTTGCATAAACAGCTTCACCGTTGATTTTAAGCCATTTACCCATCTGACGGAGTCTTTCTTCCATAATAACGGGGATTCTGCCGTCGTCTGTGGGGCCTATGTTGAGAAGGAAATTCTGACCCTTTGAAATAAGGTCAACAAACATATCTATAAGAGCCTTTGGTGTAAGATAATCGTCAAGAGTTTCATATCTGTTCCAGCCGAATGAAGCACCGATGCCTCTGCATTCTTCGCTTACTCTGTCAAGCTCCTGAATGTTTTCAACGTCTGTGTCGGGTGAGCCTACGAAGCCGTATTCTGTTGTAAGGTTGCCGCCGAGTCTGCCTCTTGTTTCTCTGCCCCAACGGTCATTGGGAACGATATAATCCTTTACGCTTGATTCATTATAGAGCCACTGAAGGAACTCTGTTGAATGCCATACTGAACTGGGATGCTCCCATTCGCCGTCTGTGAAAAGTGTGTTGGGCTTGTAGTTTTCGATAAGCTCCTTGAGCATGGGGATAAGATGCTCTGTTGCATATTCTTCGGGATTCTTGAGATAAAGAGGATGGAACCACTCGTAAACCGAATGATAAACACCGAATCTTACTTTTGTGCCTTCACATGCTTCACTCAATTCTTTACAGAAATCTCTGTGGGGACCCACATCAACACTGTTCCAGTTCCACGCATACTTTGACTTGTAAAGACAGAATCCGTCGTGATGCTTTGAAACAAGGTTCATATATCTTGCACCTGCATCTTCAAAAAGAGAAATCCAGTCCTTTGCATTGAAATTCTCTGCTTTGAACATATTCACAAAGTCAGTGTATTTGAAATCGGGACCGTATGTTTTCTGATGATATTCATAGTACTGCTTGTCAACGGGAGATTCCTTCTCCACATCACAATGACAACCGTACCATTCAGCATAATGTCCGTGAGGTGCGTATGCAGGCACGCTGTAAAGACCCCAGTGAA
Organism: Acutalibacteraceae bacterium; assembly: GCA_045658165.1. GTDB lineage: Bacteria > Bacillota > Clostridia > Oscillospirales > Acutalibacteraceae > UBA1081. Next base: position 4,194 of record JAZOUN010000130.1, on the reverse strand, counting down.
TGAAAATACCGAATTTCGCATCTTCAAACCATTCGGGCACGGGTCTTGAATTAATTGATTCCCAGTTATTTTCGTATTTCATATCAATTCTCCTTTATGTATGCTTCAAGACGGTAGATAGGCTGACCTAAATCTGTGAAGCGCTTTTCGTATTCAGTCATAATGTTGCCTTCAAAACCGCTGTTGTGAAGGTCAAGAGTGACATTTTTCATTGCAAAGCCGTTCTGTGAAAACTGCTCGATTGAATATTCAAACAGAATGACATTGTCAGTCTTCTGATGAATTTCAGCACCCTTTTTCATCATCTGACGGTAGATGTTAAGGAATCTTCCGTCTGTAAGTCTGTGATGTGCATATTTCTTCTTGGGGAAGGGACAGGAGAAGTTGAGATAAATTCTCTCTATACTGTCATCGGGAATATACTTGGGAAGATATTCCGCACGGCACTGCATAAAATATACATTTTTCAGCCCTTCGTCCTTGACCTTTTTTGCAGCCATATAGATAACGTTGGGATTAACCTCAACTGCGATATAATTTATGTCGGGGTTGCGCTTTGCAAGTTCACACACAAACTGACCTTTTCCGCAACCGATTTCAATCTGCATCGGGTTATCGTTGCCGAAAATTCCTTTAAAATCAAGATATTCTTTTTTCTCTGCTGATGTGACATAATTCGGGTCATCCGAATGAAGCACAGCCAGAATATCTGACACATATTCCATTTTTTCGGCAAGGTTTTTCTTTTTTCTCATTCTCATAGGCTTATCTCCATAAATGAAAGTTCATAATTTTCCGTAACGGGATTTTTATGCTTATAGTCGCAGTAAACGACCTTATTTTCGCTGTAAAGTATTGCGCAGGCAACCTTTCCGTCAAGCTTCAGATTTTCGGAAAGATATTTTTTTATGCGCTTGAGTCTTGCATCGGAAATTTTCAGACAAGTGGGAATAATACCGGACGGATTCGATGCAATTCTGTCGCAGACAAGAGCATCACGAAGTCTTACGGCATCTGTCCTGCTGCCGAAAAAATTATATACCAAACCGATATATTCGTCAAGTGAAATGTTTGTTTTTGCACTTGCAAATTGTCCGAATGAGCTGAATATCTCAAAGGGCTCAATATCGCATTCGTCAATAAGAAACTCAAGTGTTCTGATGAATCGTCCGCTGTTATAAAGTCTTTCAACAGCATCTTCAGTAAAGTGAAGAATCTTTATATCTTTTTCACTAAGACAATCTGTTGAAATAACTTCATAAGGAGTATCTGAGTGAAAAATACAATTAAAATCATTGCTTTTTTCTCTGAGCTCACTTCCGTGAAGAAGCTTCAGAAAACCGAGCTGGAGCATATGTGGTTTTAACTTGTAAAGTCTGTTGAAGCTGTTTCTGAAAGATTCAATATTTTCGTGAGGCAGACCTGCGATAAGGTCTGCGTGAATATGCATATTACCTGCCGAAACAAGTTCTTTTATTGTGTTTTCAAGCTTGGTTGTGTCAGGATTTCTGTGTACGGCTCTGAGGGTATCGGGGTTGAAACTCTGAAGCCCCACTTCAAGCTGAAAAAGACCGACGGGAGCAGATTTCAGAAGTTTCAGAGTGCTGTCTTTAAGTGTTCCGCCGTCAATTTCAAAATGAAAACAGACGTTTACGGGGATTTCTTTGCCGTAATTTTCAATAATAAACGAAATGATTTCATCTGCTCTTTCAGGTTTTGCATTGAATGTTCTGTCAATGAATTTAACCGTCTGAGTGCCGCTTTTTGCAAGGAGCAGTATTTCTCTTTTTACTCTTTCAATGTCAAAAAGGACAAGTTTTCCGCATCTGCCCGAAAGACAGAATGCACACGAAAACGGACAGCCTCTTGATGCTTCAATATAAGCAATTCTGCCGTTGAGTGATGTGAAGTATTCTTCGCAATAAGGTGATAAGGGCTCCTTGTCTGATATTACGGGGGAGGAAATCATAATTTTTCCGTTTTTTCTGTAACAAAGTCCTTTTACGGATGACAGGTCGCCATTTGCCGAAAGAGTATTGCAAAGGTCTGCAAAGCTTTCATCGCCTTCACCCGAAAGAATGAAATCGACATAACGATTATTATCAAGGATTTCGTCTGCATTATAACTTACTTCGGGACCTCCTAAAATAATTTTCGCCCCTGTTTTATTTTTGATTTCTTCTGCAATTTCTTTTACACGGTCAATATTCCATATATAACAACAGAAAGCGTAAACATCTGATTTTTCTTCACTCAGCCGTGAAATAATTCCATCTGATTTTTCATTTACCGTACTTTCGATAACTTTTACTGTTATTTCTTCACTGCAAAAAACCTTTACCCCGGAGTAAAGATACCACGGGGCAAGGGATGAATGTATGTATTTTGAATTGAGCATTACAATTACAGTTTTCATTATTTATCCTTTTAGTGCAGATCAATAACATCGCAGACAGTAAGAATTTCACCGTCAACAGTAAAACGTATATCAGAACCGGCATATTCCACACCGTAAATACGGTCTTTATCGTTGATGTAAGACGGTCTCGGATCCTGAGAAAGCATCTGCAAAGCTCCGTTTCGTTTATTTTCGGGAATTTTAATAAGCATGTTCTCAGGGAACTGAACCTGCAATGAATAATCTTTTGTATACTGAGTAAAACCGTCAGAAGCATCCGTTTTGCAGTCTGTGACGGGAATATAGGGTTTTATATCAAAAACAGGCGTACCGTTCATCATATCAATCCCCGAAACGTATAAAACGGGAGAATCAGCCTCTCCGTATTCCACCTTTTCAAGTTTCAGACATGAAAGTCCTATATTGTTCGGTCTGAAAGGTGAACGTGTTGCAAAAACTCCGACCCGTTTGTTTCCGCCGAGTCTCGGAGGTCTGACCATGGGAGACCAGTCTTCCCTTTCTGCTTCTGAAAAATTCCACAACACCCAGATATGAGAAAAATCCTCTATTCCTCGGAACGCTTCCTCACGTCTGAATTCAGGTTCAAAAACAATCCGACCCTTCAGCTCATCGCAGAGTCCGCTCTGACGGGGAACACCGAATTTTGTATTGAAATCAGTTTCAATATGCGCAATGATTTTCATTTACACACCGTACATTCTGCCGACCTTGAGAATAGCTGCCATAGTTTTTGAATCCTGAACTTTTCCGTCCATAACCATTTCAACAAAGTCTTTGAGAGGAATTTTAACAACGTTCAGGAACTCATCTTCATCTGTGTGAGACTGACCGTAAACAAGATTTTCAGCAAGATACATATGAATTATTTCATCTGTATAAGCAACTGACGGATAAAGTGCACCGATGTATTTTATATCGGCACATTCAACACCTGTTTCTTCACCGAGCTCTCTTTTTGCAGCTTCAAGAGGTTCTTCGCCCTTATCAAGCTTGCCTGCAGGAATTTCAACAGTTACTCTGCCTATGGGATAACGGTACTGTCTTACAGCAACAACTTCCATTTTATCTGTTACGGGTACAACACATACTGCCCCCTGATGTTTTATATATTCCCTTACAGCTTTGTTGCCGTTGGGAAGAATTATATCATCTTTGTAAACATGAAGAAGTACACCGTCAAAAACGTTTTCTGATGAGAATTTTTTTTCAATAAGGTTTTCGTCTTTCATTATTTTCAGTCCTGACACATTATTTTTATAAAATTATAACACATTCATTCTGTACATTCAATCATTTGAATAATTTTTACATACAGCTATAGAGATTCAGTTTATATTTTTTGGTAAAATTCTTAATTTAACTTGAAATTGTCGATTCATTCTTGTATAATAATACATGATAATTTTTAAATGGAGTGATTATTTTGGCAAAACTCGCAGACATCGACAACAAAGCTGCTGAAAAAGGTTCATTTCTTGTAACCGTATGGCAGTTCGTAAAATTTATCGTAGTAAGTCTTCTTGCTATGATCGTTCAGTTCGCACTTCTGAACACTCTTCAGCTCATTCCCGCAATCAAAGATCTCTACTCAGTTGATTTCGCATGGTGGGTATTCATTTATCCCGTAGCAGTAGGCGGTCTCGGCTACTTCATCGTAAGCAACGTTGCAAACATCATCGCTCAGATTGTTGCTTTCTTTGTTAACAAAGAAAAGACTTTCAATTCAGGCGCAAATGTTGCTGTAACACTTCCCATCTACATAGTATTCACCATCG
>JAZOUN010000129.1:0-18658 GCA_045658165.1 Acutalibacteraceae bacterium | reverse complement strand
AGTTGAAAAGGGTGAAACAAAGTTCATCCCCGAAAGATTCACAAAGAATTACCTCAACTGGATGAACGGCACACGTGACTGGTGTATTTCACGTCAGCTCTGGTGGGGTCACAGAATCCCCGCATATTACTGTGAAGACTGTGGAAAGATGACAGTTTCAAAGACAGAGCTTGATGCTTGCCCTCATTGTAACAGCAATAACCTCAATCAGGATCCCGATACTCTTGATACCTGGTTCTCATCTGCTCTCTGGCCGTTCTCAACACTCGGCTGGCCTGAAGAAACAGCAGACCTCAAGCATTACTATCCCACAAACACACTCGTTACAGGTTATGATATCATCGGTTTCTGGGTATCCCGTATGATTTTCTCAGCTCTTGAATACACAGGTCAGGTTCCCTTTGACACAGTTCTCATTCACGGTCTTGTACGTGATGCTCAGGGCAGAAAGATGTCAAAGTCACTCGGTAACGGTATTGATCCTCTTGAAATTATTGATCAGTACGGTGCAGACGCACTCCGATTCACTCTTGCAACAGGTAACAGCCCCGGAAACGATATGCGTTTCTCTGATGAAAAGGTTGAAGCAAGCCGTAACTTTGCAAACAAACTCTGGAATGCTGCAAGATTCGTTCTTATGAATCTTGATGAAAACGAACCTGCTCCTTATGTTCCCGAAAATCTTGCAATTGAAGATAAATGGATTCTCAGCCAGTTCAATACACTTGCAAATGAAGTTACAGCTTCACTTGATAAGTTTGAACTCGGTCTTGCAGTTCAGAAACTCTATGATTTCATCTGGGACGTTCTCTGTGACTGGTATATTGAACTCTGTAAGATTCGTCTCAACTCAGAAGATGCAGAAAAGAAAGCAACATGCAAGGGTGTTCTTGTTTATGTTATGTCAAACACACTCAAGCTTCTTCATCCTTTCATGCCTTTCATCACAGAAGAAATCTGGCAGACACTTCCTCATGCAGGCGAATCAATCATGGTTTCAGAATGGCCCAAGTTTACAGATGCTCTTGTTTTTGCTGAAGAAGAAGCAGAAATGGAACGCATTATGACAGCTATCAAGGCAGTAAGAAACCGTCGTGCAGAAATGAACGTTGCTCCCTCAAAGAAAGCAGAAGTTTATGTTGCAACTTCATATAAAGACACATTCACAACAGGTGTTGAATTCTTCAAGAGACTCGCATCAGCATCAGATGTTCAGGTTGCAGACAGCTTTGACATTGAAGGCAGTGTAAGTGTTGTTACAGCAGATGCAACAATCTATCTTCCTCTTGCACAGCTTGTTGACTTCGAAGCTGAAAAGAAGAGACTTAATAAAGAACTTGCAGAAGCAGAAAAGAAACTCGGATTTATTGAGAATAAGCTTAATAATCCCGGATTCCTTGCAAAGGCTCCCGAAGCTGTTATCGCACAGCAGAAAGAAGACGGTGCAAAACTTCAGGAAAAGATTGCTCTTCTTAAATCAAGTATTGAAAAATTAAATTAAATCGTAGGGGCGCCCATCGGGCGTCCGTTAAGCGGCGGCTTGAATGCAAGCCGCCCTACATTTTTCTGAAAGAAGAATATTTATGACCAACGCAGAAAATTATTATCATTCACTTCTGACATTCGGAATTATGCCCGGTCTTGACAGAATAAAAATACTCCTTGAAAGGCTCGGCAGTCCCGAAAAAGATTTACGCTGTATCCATGTTGCCGGCACAAACGGCAAAGGTACGGTCTGTTCATTCATGGCTTCCGTGCTTAAAGAAGCAGGGTATAAGACAGGACTTTATACTTCGCCCTATATTGTTGATTTCCGTGAAAGAATCCGTGTAAACGGTGAAATGATAAGTGTGAATGACCTTGAAGAAATAACCGAAACCGTAAAAAATGCAATTGAACAGCTCAGAAGTGAAGATATTATTATAACTGAATTTGAAGCGGTTACAGCTGCCGCATTTCTTTATTATAAAAACAGCGGATGCGATTTTGTTGTGCTTGAAACGGGACTCGGCGGAAGATTTGATGCGACAAATGTTATCGAAAGACCTCTTGCAAGTGTTATTGTTTCAATTTCACTTGACCATGTAAATATTCTCGGTAATACAATCAGTGAAATCGCTTATGAAAAATGCGGAATTATAAAAACCGGCTGTCCCGTTGTGACAAATTCTGCACAGCCTGAGGATGCACTTAAGATGATAAAAGATCAGTCAGAGGTGAAAAATTCTCTTCTTACAGTTGCTGATATAAATGATATAAGAGTTATAGAAGGGTCAGTAAAGGGTAGTGATATTATTTATCACGGCAGAAGTGTTTTTGTGCCTTTCCCCGGTAAGCATCAGCGTGAAAACTGTGTGACAGCATTGACTGTTATAGATTTACTTAAAGAGCAGGGGATAGCCATTTCTGAAAATGCTGTCAGAGAGGGTATTTCAAGGACTAGAAACCCTGCAAGATGTGAGGTTGTATGTGAAAAACCTCTTGTTATTCTTGACGGTTGCCACAATGAAGACAGTGCAAGAGCTTTATGCTCTGTTATGGAAAAACACCTCAAGGACAAAAAAATAACAGCTGTCATGGGCATGATGGCTGATAAGGATATTGATAATGTCCTGAGTCTGCTTGTTCATAATTTTGAAAAAGTATATACAGTTCCGGTTTCAAATCCTCGTGCTGTGTCTCCATGTGAACTTGCAGAAAAAATCAATAATTCGGGCACAGAAGCAGTTGCGTGCAACAGTGCTTCAGAAATTATCAGGGAAATTGTGAATACATCATCAGCAGATGATGTTGTGATTGTCTGCGGTTCACTCTATTTGTGTTCTGATGTTTATAACAGTCTGGATAATTTATAAGTAAAAAAGCAGTTGCCGTAAAGACAACTGCTGAATTTTTTTATTCGATACCTAAAAGCCAGTTTACAGATACGCCAAGCACATCTGCAAGAGCAATAAGTTCAAAATCGTTGATGCTTCTGATCTGCCCTTCAAGTTTTGAAAGTCCTGAAGCATTAAGGTCTACGCCACGGACCTGAAGCTGCGTAAGTAAGTCTTTTTGTTTCATTCCTATTGTTTTTCTTCTCTGCTCTACACGTGCACCTGCAACGTTTCGATTTCCCAGTGTCTGTTTTCTTACTCGCATTTGAAAGTACCTCCATATCCATTAACAATATATTAACACGAATATAAAAAAATTGCAACATAAAAATTAACAATTTATGAACAATTTTTTGAAAATGTTGTAAATTTTTTAATTGATTATCTATAAAGTTTATGATATCATGTAAACAGAAAAGAGTGATATTTATGATTAATAAAAACGATAAATATAATCTTATGATGGATTTTTATGAAATTGCACTCGGTAACGGCTTTGTTGCTGGTGAAATTCATGATACCGTTGCATGGTTTGATGTGTTTTTCAGACCGTCACAGCAGATAGGCGGTTTCTGTATAATGGCAGGTGTTCAGCAGCTTTGTGAAACACTTTCTGCGCTTGAATTTGATGAGGATGATCTTGAATTCCTGCGTCAGAAGAATGTTTCCGAGCCGTTTCTTGACTATCTGAGAAATTTTGAATTCAAGTGTGATATATGGGCTGTTCCCGAAGGAACTCCTGTTTTCCCGGGTGAACCCATTGTAAAAGTGAGAGGTCCCGTTCTGCAGGCATTACTGATTGAAACAATGATTCTGCTTACAATCAATCATCAGACACTTATTGCAACAAAAGCAAACAGGGTGGTGCGCTCTGCACAGGGCAGAAGTGTTGTTGAATCAGGTTCACGCAGAGCACACGGTGCTCAGGCTGCATTGCTGGGTGCAAGAAGTGCTTATATAGGCGGCTGTGTTGCAACTACAAATGTTCAGGCTGCAGAAATGTTCGATATTCCTGTTTTCGGCGGAATGAGCCATACATGGATTCAGGTTTTTGATTCGGAACTTGATGCTTTCTGTGCATACGCAAAAGCATATCCCGAAAACTGTATTCTTCTTGTGGACACTTATGATACTATTCATTCAGGAGTTCCAAATGCAATAGAGGCTTTCAGAAGAGAATTGCTTCCGAGAGGTTTCAGACCTAAGGGAATACGAATAGACAGCGGTGACCTTGCATATCTTTCTAAGAAGATAAGAAAAATGCTCAACGAGGCAGGTTTCCCCGATTGCGATATTTATGCATCCAATTCGCTTGATGAATATATTATCCGTGAAATGCTCGGTCACGGTGCAAGGGTAGACGGTTTCCTTGTGGGAGAAAGACTTATAACTTCTGCTGATGCTCCCGTTTTCAGCGGTGTTTACAAACTTGCTGCAATTGAGAAGAACGGAGAAATTAAAAATTGTATCAAGCTGAGTGAAAATGTATCAAAAATCACAACTCCCTGTCCTAAACTTCTGTGGCGTCTTTTTGATATGGAAACAGGTAAGGCAATAGCAGATCTTCTTACTCTTGAAGATGAAAATATTTCAGAACTTACAGAATACGAATTGTTTGATCCTGATTATTCATGGAAGAGAAAAACCGTAACAAATTTTGTTGCAAGACAGCTTCTTGTTCCTATTTTTGAAAACGGAAAATGTGTTTACACTTCTCCCGATGTTGCTGATATCAGAGCATATTGCGCAGAGCAGGTTGACACTCTCTGGGAAGAAGTTCTGCGATTTGAGTATCCGCATAATTATTATGTGGATTTGTCAGAAAAACTCTGGAACGAGAAACAGCGTCTTATAAAAGAATCCAGAAATTTTCACGGTAAATAATATATAATTCTTTATAATTAATGTTTTAGCTGTTGACTATATAAGAAATAGATGATAAAATAATATAGTTAAATAATTTAAGAAGGTGATTGAATGTCAGTTATACTTGCTGAATCAGTAGCTATAACAAAAAGTCGTCTTGCAAAAGGCTTTAATGGTGATAATCTCAATCTTAACGGAAAGGTGATTTCTGCAGCAGAAGCTGATGCCGGTTTTAAAGCAGCAGGAAGCGTAAAACCTCCCTATATTGCAGTTCTTGCATCAGGTAATCAGAAAGGATTTGCTGCAGGTGCTGCAGATGCTTTTAATGATTATGTAAAAGATATCAATTTCAATAAGTATAATGCTCAGGTTGTTATTGACAAGTATTTTGAAGATATGCAGTCTGTTGTTGAAAGTTGCGGTATTGAAAACGGCAGACTTTCAATAGGTGTTATATGCGTTTATGATGATTGTGTTGTTGCTGCAAAAACAGGCGGATGCCATCTGCTCAGATTCTCAGAAGGGGAGCTTTTTGAAATTGCTCTTTCTGATGACGAAAACGGCACAGGTTTCCAGTTCGTTGATGTTATTTCAGACGGTGATATTTTTGCCCTCATCGGTGAAGAAGCATCTGTTGATCTTGATTATGACGCAATTGTAGATGCGTTTGATTCAAATTCAGACCTTAAAACAATAATCCGTGATTTCTACAAGAGCCTTGCTGTTACTGCAGCAGGAAAAGACTGTTCGGTTGTTCTTATGAAACTCAAGTCAGACACAGAGCGTACATACGCTGAAGTGCCTGTGGCTGTTTCAGAAAATGAAATTGACGGTAATGTAAATGAGTTCGATGCTGAACCTCCTATTGAGTCAGATGAACTTGTTGCAGAAGAGGGTTATGTTTCCAAATCTGAAGCTCCCGAAGTTGAAGAAAAGCCTGTATCTGCAAAGAAGAAGTTTATAAGACTAATTCCCATTATAATTCTTGTAATTATACTTGCTATTACTGCAGCTCTTTATTTTTCAACACATATGCCTGCAAATACCGATAACGGTGGTGAAAAAACTTCAGCACCAGATGATGTCGTTGCAGATTTTGACACTGAAGACATAAGCGGTGATTTCAACGGCAGTAACGGTATGCAGAGTGTGGATGATACTGAACACGGCGGTGATGTCGGTGCGGTTGAAGATGAAGAAGATGACAACAATGCAAACGACGAAACCACAACAGCTGAAACAACTACTCAGACTACAACTGAAAGAGTAACAAGCAGACCTGCAACAACTACAACAAGACCTGCAACAACAACTCAGACAACTACTACTCAGGCTGAGGAAACAACAACTCAGGCAGACACCACAACACAGGCAGATACAACAACACAGGCAGATACAACAACTCAGGCAGATACAACAACTCAGACTCCTGCAACAACAACTCAGGCAGCTGAAGATCCTGTTGAAGATGTAGAAGAAGTTGAAGAAGTTGAAGTTGTAGAAGTGGTAGAATTAGCTGAATAATTCCTTTTTTAATGTATAAAAAAATCCAACACAGCTTGTGTTGGATTTTCTTTTATGCAAATTGAGAGAAATCAATAAACGAAATGTTCATATCGACTTTTCCTTTTATGCCGTCAACCTCTCCCGAATCGGAATATTGCCATATATTGTAGTTGTAATAAAAAGCAGGAGCGTCACCTTCATGTTGGGCATACCACAGCACATAATTGCTGATTCTGTCAAGGTCATATCTGACATATGCATCAGAAAGGTTGAAATAAACGGCAGGGGTGTAGTTGTGTTCTTTTACTCTTTCGCAGAATGCAACTGCGCAGTCTGTAATGATTTCACCGCTGAGATTGTCAGTTCTCATTTTTTTTCCTAGTTCTGTTTCCCAGTCAAAAACAACAGGACCGTTGAAATCGTAATCTTTGATGATGTCAAGAACAAAATCAGCTTCTTCAACAGCTTCTTCGGCTGTTATTGCCTGAGAGTAGAAATATACGCCCACATCAAGCCCTGCAGCGGTTGCATTGACTATATTTTTTCTTGCGTTGTCATCTTCGCGTATAATTCCTTCTGCGCCGTATCCTCTGTAGCCTACACGGATGATTGCAAAATCAATTCCGTCGTTTTTAACGGCATTCCAGTCAATATTTCCTTGAAAAGCAGATATATCAATACCTGTTGAGTAATCTGTGGAAGCATCGGTATATTCAATTCTGCCGTCTTCCATTGTGAAATTTTCCGTACCGTATGATGAAGCGGGAATGTTGGGATAATAGGGGATTTCACCGTTCATAAATATAGTTGTCGTTTCGGGAATAATTTCCTGAGGCGTTTTGTTTTTCTTTATTATTGTTGCAGATGTAACAGAAACAATTGTTAAGCTGGCAGCTACTATAATTGCTGAGAGTATATAATAAGGTATATATTTTTTATCTCTGAAAGTCATGTTGCAGTCCTTTCTTTTGTGTTTTTTCATGTATATAATATCATTTTTTCTTTTTAAACACAATAGTAAATATTTATATATATGCCATTGCAGTGTTTTTGATAACTTTGTTAACAAAATTCTATTTTTGTTGACACTACTTTTGAAATGTTATATAATAATTCCATATTTATGGAGGTGTTACCATATGGACAAAAAAAAGATTGCAACAATCGTTCTGGTTGTTATGGCGCTCGTATGTGTCGGTGCAGTGTTATTCTTCGGAGATTTTTTCAATTTTGAAAGAACTCAGGAAGTGGAGCAGACAACAGAGGCAGAAAATATTTTTTCTTCTGAAGATTATCTTACAGCAATAAAGGTACAGCAGGAAAACACTTTACCTTATTTAAAAACAGACATTCAGGATGTTTACTTTACAATTTCTGATGCCGGTGAGGTTAAATTCTATAAGTTTGCAGATAATATGTTTACAGCAGTTGAAAGCAGCGGTACTTATGACATTTCTGTTAAAATGAGCGCACAGACTGTTGATGCAACAGTAACATATTATGAGGAAGAGGGTAAAATAGCAGGTTACGGTCTTTATACCGGTCAGACAAGTGGTTATGACCATTATCCTTATGCATTCCTGCGTTTAACACAATTCGGTGAAAATATAAAGGGTGTATCATCAAGCTTTTTGCTTCTTATTGATACAAACGAAGAAGATTTTTACAGTAATGACAAGATATATGAAGAACCTTTCATATTTAACCCCGGCAACGGCTCATGTAAGAATTATCTTTCCGTAAAGAACCGTACAATAGGTGTAAACGGCTCAATGAGAAGTGACTATACAATTCTTAACGATACAGTTATCAAGGGCGAAGCTGATTATCAGCTCTTCTTCTCAGGCAGACATTATCCTGAAGACGATGAAAGAGTTGACCTTATGAAAAGCGGCGGCAGAGGAAACAATCTTGATAATGTCCGTCTTGTAAAAGATGTTATCGGTTACTGGGCAAAGAAAGTTGATTCTGCAATTATGTACCTTGCAGTTGATGAAAACGGTAATGTTACACTGAATAAATATAATACAGGTAGTGAAAAGTCAGAAGTTGTAAAAACATTTGACGGTGTAGGCAGAAATGATATTCTTGTTTCAGGCGATTACCTTTATATCATAAGCAAAAATTCAGTTTATTCTCTTCTTGAAGACACACAGGTTGAACTGCAGTATAAGAATAAATCAATATTCACTGCAGAAACATTTGTATGCGAAAACGGAATGTTTATCTTAACAGGAACTGTTGAGGGTGAAAATCCCGTTTGTGTAGCAGCATCACTTGAAGATGGCAGTCTTAAAGGCGCATATGAAAATGAATTCTTTGCAACTGTATTCAATACCGTATGTCTCGGTGACGGCAAAATAATGCTTTCTGCTCAGGAAAACGGCAAGTTCAGCTATTTTATATTCTGATTGTAAATTAGAGGTGTTTATATGCGAAAAATACAGCTCGGAGCGTCTGAATTGCAGGTTCCTGCAGTGGCAGTGGGATTCTGGCGTCTTAACAGAAACACTGATTTAAAGACAGCTGAAGCCTTTATAAGAACAGCCATCGAAAATGGTGCAAACTTTTTTGATCATGCAGACATTTACGGCGGGGGAGAGGCAGAAAAAATCTTCTCAGAAGCAATAGGGATGAATGACAGCATCCGTGAAAAGATGTTTATTCAGACAAAGTGTGCAATAGTACCCGGAAAGAGTTTTGATTTCTCAAAGAAGCATATTCTTGAGTCCGTTGACGGAAGTCTTAAAAGACTCGGCACAGATTATATTGATGTACTCCTTCTTCACAGACCTGATACATTGTTTGAGCCCGAAGAGGTATGCGAAGCTTTTGATATCCTTAAGGCAAACGGAAAAGTCCGTAATTTCGGTGTTTCCAATGAAGGCATATGGCAGATGGAATATCTTAAAAACAATCTGAATGTTCCTCTCGTTGCTAATCAGATGCAGCTGAGTATTGCACATTGTCCCATGATTCAGGCAGGGCTTAATGTTAATATGTTCAACGATTCAGCGGTGGACAGAGGTGCAGGTATTATAGAATACTGCCGTATGAATAAAATCACAATTCAGGCATGGTCACCATTTCAGTACGGATTTGCAAAGGGTACATTCATTGATCATCCTGATTTTCCGGAGCTTAATGCAAAACTTCAGGAGCTTGCAGAAAAATACAATGTTTCAAAAACAACAATTGCAATGGCATGGCTGCTGAGACATCCTGCAAAAATTCAGCCCATAACGGGCACACTCAAAAAGGAAAGATTGCTTGAGTGCCTTAAGGGCGCAGATGTTACTCTCACAAGAGAAGAGTGGTACGCAATCTATATGAGCGCAGGAAATATCCTGCCGTAAGTATAAAAATTTCCCCCGGAATAATTAATCCGGGGGACTTATTTTTATTCTTATTTTACAAATTCATTGTAAATTGCATCAATTGTCTTGTGGTAGTCTTTTTCTTCAACAGCAACGATGATGTTGATTTCACTTGAACCCTGGTCGATCATTCTGATGTTAACCTTTGCATTTGCAAGAGCTGTGAAGATTCTTGCAGCTGTACCTTCTGTGTTAACCATACCGCGGCCAACGATAGCGATAAGGCAAAGACCTTCAACAAGTGTGATTGAATCAGGATTGACCTTCTTAACGATTTCTGCAGTGATTGAACCCTTATGTGAACCGAGAGCATCAGCAGAAACAAGAACGCTCATTGTGTCGATACCTGAGGGAAGGTGTTCAAACGAAACATGATGATTTTCAAGAACTTCAAGAACCTTTCTTCCAAAACCGAGTTCTGCGTTCATCATGTCTTTTTCAACATGAATAGCTGTGATACCCTTCTTACCTGCGATACCTGTGATAACAGTGGGAACATTGTTGCTTGAAGCCTTGTGAACAATCATTGTTCCGGGTGCATCGGGGCAGTTTGTGTTTCTGATGTTGATGGGTATTCTTGCTTTTCTTACGGGGAAGATTGCTTCATCGTGAAGAACAGTTGCACCCATGTATGAAAGCTCACGGAGTTCTCTGTATGTGATTTCGGGGATGGGCTGAGGATTTTCGATGCAACGGGGGTCAGCCATAAGCATACCTGAAACGTCTGTCCAGTTTTCATAGATATCAGCACTTGCGGCACGTGCAACGATTGAACCGGTAACGTCTGAACCGCCTCTTGAGAATGTCTTGATCATACCGTTGGGAGATGCACCGTAGAAACCGGGGATAACTGCATACTCATGGTATGAAAGAAGACGGCTGAGTTCTCTGTCTGTCTTTTCTGCATCAAGGAAACCGTTTTCATCAAAGAAGATGCCTTCTTCAGCATCGATGAACTGGAAACCGAGGAAGTTTGCAAGAATTTTTGAGTTAAGGAACTCACCACGGCTTGCGATGTAATCCTGGCTTGCGTGGTGCATGATTGCAACCTTGATACCCTGAAGGTCTTCATCAAGTGAGAAATCAATGCCGAGGTCACGGATGATTCCGTTGTATCTTTCTGTGATTTTATCGAATGTTTCGTCAATGCTCTTCTTGTCTCTTACAAGACGGAAACACTGAAGAAGCATGTCTGTAACTTTAACGTCGTGTGTGTCTCTTTTACCGGGTGCAGAAGCGATAACATATCTTCTGCTGGGGTCACTCTTGATAATTTCCGCAACTTTACGGAACTGATTTGCATCGGCAAGTGAAGAACCGCCGAACTTAACAACTTTAAGCATAATTGCACCTCATAAATAACATATTAATATCCGCATAATATTATATTAAATACTTTACTTTTTTGCAATAGGAAAAACAGACATAATATTGCGTTGAAATCGCTTCATTTTGTGATAATGTGCAGTTAATTGTAAAAATAAAGGAACGACAATTGAGTCGTTCCTTTTGCTTTGTTGAATTATTTGTTTCAGATATCAGTCAAAATATTCAAAGTTCATATCTTCATCGCAAATCATGAACTGAGGATACTGTTCAAATGTATCTACAGTAGGCTGCTGCTGACAACCGAGAATTGCCATAATGAATTCTGATGAATCTGTACCGTATTCACCGATAATGTGTGAACCGTTTTTGAAAGCCCATGTGTATTCGGGGAAAAGAACATCTGAAAGGTCTACACAATTGTCGGGAGAAACTCTTTCGCCCTTGTAATCATCACCGAGAGTTTTTCCTAAAACAGAAACTGTTGCTCTGCCGAGAATCATATCTGATTCAAGTACGCCGTCTCCGTGATATAAAGCTGATTCATAAACGGGAGGCATCTGTGTGTTGTATGCACCTACAACTGCAACTTTAACGCCCTTTTCGGGAAGAGAGAGAAGAAGGTCATCCATGCCGAGCATTATTTCATTAAGCTTGTCTGTTCTTGCGATAAGACCTGCATATTCAGCTTTGAGTTCATCTGTTGGGAACATGTAATCAAGACATGCTTCATATTCATCAGGCTGAGAAATTGCCCACATTATAGGCATTGTTGCGAAGATGTCACGAAGCATCTTGTCGTAAATTTCAGCTTTGTTTGCTTCAACAATTTTCATTGCAAGATCTGCAACTATGTCAAGCACACCTGTTTTGTAAAGAAAATAGGTGAAAAATTCTGCATCGATCATGTTGTTTAACATAATTCTGAGCATATCGCCTGTAATAAGAATTTTTCCCTGGAAAAGATCTGTTGTAAGATGTGTTCCGCAGAATGCTGATGAATTGAACACTACAGTGTCAAGGCTGTCTGTACCGTATTCGTAGATATAGCAGTCTGTTATAACACCGCCCATGCTGCAGCAAACGATATCAACTTTGTTACTGTTATGTTCAGCCTTTACTCTTTCAACAAGAGCATTCAGGTCGTCTGCAGTGTCAGAAGGATCAAGTCTCCAGTCATAAGTGAAGAAATAAACTTTATCAGCACCGTAATAATCAACAGCCGCTGCTGCAACACCCCATTCACCTGTACCGCCGTCATCATAAAGCCAGGGATAGTTGCTCATTGCAAGGGGATAGTAACTGTAGCTTGCGTTGTAAAGTGAATCACCGTTTTTGTCACATGCAATACCGCCTAATGCCTGATAAACAACATCAGAAATAGCATCAACATCAAGTCTCTGCTCAAAGAATAATGTTTTTACAAGCTTGAGAACAACATCAATGATTGTGTCCTGATCAGGCATAACAACGCTTTCACGTTCGTCGGGAGTGCCTTCGTCAAGGGTAAGTCCTGTAAATGCCATACCTCTTATAACAATGATAGGTGTGTCATAAGATGCGGTTGACTCGGTTGCATCCTCAGCATGAACAGCAACTGAGAAAGCTGATGAGAACACGAGGATCAGTGAAAGAAATAACGCAATAGTTTTTTTCATAAAAATTGCACCTCTGTTAAATTTTTTTGCTATACGAAATAATTATATCATAAGAAAATACGAAATACAAGTATTATTAAGCCGTAAATTGTAATATGAAAAAGATATCAAAAATACCCATGCGACGAATCACATGGGCATAATTTTTATTTTACAGCGTTGTAAAGCTCAGCAGCAACCTGAGTTTTTGTTACTTTTTCCGTAGCTGTGAATGTGCTGAACATAAGACCGACTTCACCGATGAAAGTAAAGAAATCTGTAATGCTCTTATCATCGTCAAGCATGAAAGATGCAAGTCTGAGTTCAAATTTTGAAATATTATTGCCGAAGCCGATAACGGGGAATGTTGAACCGAGCCCGTTTACAACTGTTGCAAATTCATCCTTTGTGATGTATGCATTGCCTCCGAATTTCTTATCTGCAGAAGCTGACATAAGACCATTGACATACATATATTCTACAGCTTTATATGCTGAATCTGATATTTTTACATCAGTAAGGTCAAATCTTGCATCGGGAAGTTCTTCAAGAATTCTGTCTGCAATGAATCTGTGACCTGCAACTGTGGGATGAGAAACTTCTACAATTGTGCCTGTTGTATCAACATAGATGTAGTTGTATTCTGCCTGTTTGTCAATCATAGGTTTGTTTCCGTAGTCAACAATCATCTGTTCAACTTTTGCAGAAATCGGATCAGGTTCTGCAACAATGTCCGGCTGACCTTGTTTTGTGCTGAGCGTTGTGTTGAAGAGTCCCACAACAACGAGTGTAACATCGGGATTGAGATCGTAGATAGCGTTGACAATATAATCCCAGTTTTCATTAAGTGTTGTGAATGCGTAAGCAATAGCTTCCGGCATAATCTTTACAAGATCGGGGAGTGCGTTCATATAGTTTGCAAGATCAACAAGACCGCCGATTATGTCATCATCAGTTGTTGCAGTTGCAAGGTATTCTTCAAGTGCAACAATATAGTCTTCGGGAAGTCTGTTTTCTGAACGGATTTCAGTAAGAACCCAGCCGAGATAACCGCCCCAGTCGTTACCGCCGATACCTATAGTAATAAGGTCTGCATCAGCAATTTCTTTACGGATTTCGGGAATCATCGCATCAATCTGTTCCTTTGAAGTGTTAGGAACAGCACCGAAAAGGTATTTATCCTGTGTAACATAGTTGTCGTCGAGAATATAACGGAGTTCAATGGTTCTGAAACCGGGACAAGCAAGAGGAACAAGCTCGGCACCGAGATCTTTGCTGAGAAAATCCGAATATGAATCGGGTGCATAGGTGAATTCGGTCATTCTGTACTCATAGTCTCTGTAACCGCTGGCTTCACTGTCACCGAGAAGTACATATTTTTCGTACTTGTGATACTGTTTTTCATTTTCTGCCGCAAAACACACGAATGATCCGGAAACAATCATAAGTGTAAGAAGTATGGCAATTGTTCTTTTCAGAAATTTCATGCTGATTTGCCTCCACATATTTATTTAATATAATTGTAACACAATTTTGGAAAAAATCAACATGTTTTTACTCGTTTGACGTACAGTAAATAAACAAAAAAAAGGGAACGACCGAAGCCGTTCCCTTGAATTTTAGTAATGAGCCATACCGCATTCACATACGGGATTTGTGCCGAAGAGTTTCTGGAAGAAGTTGAGAATTTTCCAGAAGAATGCGATAAATCCTGATGTTTTGTGACAGTTGCATGAGCATTCACTCAGCACTTCATCACAAAGGTCACAATTGAGATTACCGTCATTGTTTACGTGTGCATTTTCGTCTGCATCAACATAGTCATCAGTATATGTATCACCGCATGTACATGTATAAACTGTATAGCCTTCTTCTGTACATGTGGGGAAGACAACTGCAGTTGATTTATGGTCGTGACCTGTTGCATCTGTGTAATTATCAACATAGCTGTCACCGCATACACAAGTGTATGTTGTATAGCCCTGTGCTGTACAGGTGGGATCAGTTACATCAGCAGAGTATTTGTGTTTGGTTGCAGGTGTGTAATCATCAACATAAGTATCACCGCATGCACATGTATAAGTTGTATAACCCTGAGCTGTGCAAGTGGGAGGAGTTACAACTGCAGCATAATCATGGTCTGTTGCATCTGTGTAATTATCAACATAGCTGTCACCGCAAGCACATGTATAAGTTGTATAACCCTGAGCTGTGCAAGTGGGGGGAGTTACAACTGCAGCATATGAGTGACCTTCAGATGTTATTGCTTCTGTATAAGAATCGGAACATTCTGAGCATGTGTATGTCATAACACCGTCTTCTGTACAAGTGGGGGGAGTTGTTACTGCAGGAATGTGTTTGTGAGATGCAAGGGGGAGTAATTCATCTGAACCTGAAATAAGTGTATTACATACGTTACACTTTGTGTAAGCATTGTTGCCCTGTTCAATACATGTTGAAGCTTTTGCTGCAACATTTGTTACATTCTTGTGTTTACATGCAACATTGATTGTATATGTTACTGTAAAGTTTTCGTAAGTTACAGTTACAGTCTTTGTGCCTGCTTCAGAAGTGTCAGCAGTGCTAACTGTGAATCCGTTTGTTATAACATCAGTTGAACCGTCACTGTATTCAAGAAGAAGTGAAAGACCGTCTGCAGTGTAAGCTTCGTTGATATCAAAATCAGTCACATCAGGATATGTGTTGATTGAAATACCTGTAAGGGTAGCAGTTTCACCGGATGTGTAATAAAGTCGTTGCTGATAATCAGCTTTTGTTGTGGATGTAAATGAGGGTTTTGTGTTAAAATCGCAGATAAGATAATTGTCTGCATAGTCAAAACCGTAAATTCTGTAATATGCTGTTACAGATTCGGGTCTCCAGATTTCAGTTGTTTCTCCTGTTGCAGGATTATACTCAAAAACTGCCTGACTGTTGTTGTAGTAGAGATATCTGCCGTCAGAACCGAGACGTGCATAGCAACCGGGATAATATGAAGAGGCACTTGTCATCCACATATCTGAAACAGACTTTACATTTGACTTGTCGCTGTATTTCTTGAGGTAAGAATCATTTTCATCGATGTAATAAATTTCATCGCCCACAAGCTGGAAAGCAGCAACTGAATTCTGCCAGAAATAGTCGTCATATTTAGTTGAAGTGGGAGTGCTTACATAGTCATCAGCCTCATGACCTGTTGCATATATGCCGTCTGATGAACGCAGGAAGTTAGTGTGTTTTACTCTGCCTGTTATATCGTATACGGGATCATCCCATGTGATATCAACATGATATTCTTCACCGTCAATGGTAACAACATTCCATGCGTGGTTGAGAATATCTGATTCTGCTAGATAACTGTGAATACCTATCTGACGAAGAAGGTAAAGATATGATTCTGCATAACCCTGACAAACACCTACGCCTTTAACAAGAATACCGTACATTGAGTAACTGTCATCGGGAATAGTGCCGTTGAGATAGTTATCATAGTCATATGCACAGTTAAGAGCAATTCTGTCGTGAAGAAGCAGAGCCTTTTCAACATCTGAAAGATTGTCATTGTCTTTGATGTCTGCAAGCATTCTGTCTGCAACAGCATCACATTCAGCTAACATTTCCTGATATTCATCGGCTGTACA
This sequence comes from Acutalibacteraceae bacterium, assembly GCA_045658165.1. Lineage (GTDB taxonomy): Bacteria > Bacillota > Clostridia > Oscillospirales > Acutalibacteraceae > UBA1081. Next base: position 2,429 of record JAZOUN010000129.1, on the reverse strand, counting down.
GCTGTATTCAGGATTGATAGTAAGAATGTAACCGAACACTGTTGTGTAACCGAAACGTGCAACATGGAAAAGTTCAGGGCTGTTATCATAGATAAAACTAGCGATATCATTGATTTTCTCAGGTTTGAGATAATAGGAGCTGATATCGATAGATGTTTCACATTTCTGAATTTCAGCTATAAGGTATTCTTCAAGAGAATAATTCAATGCAGGTGAATCAGGATCATCAGGCAATGCAGTACGGAAATCGTCTTCTATGTAGATAATCCTTTCTGTTGATGCATAGGCAACAACTCCCGTTGACATGCCTGAATAAATCATAAAAATAACAAGCAGCAATGAGATTATTGCTTTTACGGTGGTACGTCGTTTTTTCATTGTTATTTACCTCCGGAACGGTTTTTCTGTAGCGTAAATATGCATTTTTGTATGATTATTTGCTGAAATTGCGTGGGATAATATAAAAATATTATGCAAAATATACTACTTGATAAATATAACATAAATTTCCGTTGACTTCAATAGATTAGATAAATATTAATTCTTTTGATTTTGTAATCAACGGACTGTCTGCCATAATACTACTACCTTCCTTAATAAAATTATATCACTTTAAAATAAAAAAACAAGGCAAAGCCTTGCAAAAAAAAACTTCTTACTTCTTACCTGTTACTTATTACTTTCCAAAAAATCCTGAATGCAATTTTTAGGTAAGAGTGAAGAAATAAGAGGAAATAAGTAAAAATCCTGAACGCTGTAGCATTCAGGATTTTTTGGCAGTACGTCGCATTTTAGAACCGGGGCACACATAAAACTCAGAACCGACGGTCACGGGGAACACGGTCTGTGATTTTATTAAAGATCTTGTATAACAGGAACATTATCTTATTATCAATATTGAGCCAATACACAGCCTGAATAACAGCAAAACCAAAAACAGCCAATCCGATAACAGATGCAATAATTATAAGTATAATAGTAAATACATTCATAATTCCTGTCCTCCTTACCAGCCTTTGGAATCATCAAAATCAAGAAGTGATTCGTCAAGGGGTTTTTCATTCATAACAGTAAACATAAAGTCGTTGAACTGTTTTCTCATTTCATTACGGGGAATTGCACGGGGGTCAATAAGGTCGTGAGAAATCCAAACAATAGGAATATTTCGCTGATTTGCAATATCCTGAATCATACCTGTCATAGACTTACTGCCTTTACAGGTGATATCATCATAAAAAACGATCATATCACAGTTGAAGCGTTCATATTCTTCAAACATTTCAAGTAAGTTTTCGTAACCGCCTACAAGATGACGACGCATAATTGCCTGCTCCCAGAGCTGTGCAACGCCCCAGAGTGCCTCTTCCTTGTCGTCCTCTGAGATAAATTCGTGGTGCGACATATTATTAAGAACGGCAACGGTGTTTACACCCCAGCACTCATACATCCAGGTTGAAAAATGCATATAGTATGATGACGGAGCACCGCAGACAAGTGTTCTGTGACGTGTTTTCGGGCGAACATTGATTTTTTCTCTGACACATTTTTCGCAGATTTCAAGCATCTCTCTGCCGATTTCTGCACATTCCTTATTAAGTCCGCTCGAAAATGAAAGCTGAAATGAACGGTAAAGCAGATTCGGTACGCTGGGCACGGGATAATAAGGAGATTTTGCAAGCTCCCATAATTCATGCTGAATGCGCGTTTCTTCGTTATATCTGCGGACTGTTTCAAAAAATGCATCCCAGTCAAAGGTTTCGCCTGTGCAGTCTTCAATAAATTTGATAACCTCTTTGACATGAGCAACTGCATATTCTCTTGTATCCTCATCCTTCCAGCGCATAGGAGTACAACCCTGAATTGAAGGCACTTTAAGACGGCGTTCAACAATTGCTGAATTCATAACGGAGGAATCACAAGGTGCATTACTTGTGACAAGACATGCACCATAATAAGGAAGCTGGTCATCTATGGCAACACCGCAGATTGCAGAAGAATTTCTGCAGGAGTCTGACGGAAGTCCGTAGGAGTCGATGATATCTGTAAAATAGTGACCTGCATGCTGGTCATTGGCAGTAGCAAGGATATGCAAATAAGGCTCTTCTACCGCATTCTGAAGATTAGGAAATCCACCGATAAGAATTGGTGATGCATCCTGCTCAAAAATTACGGTCTTCTTTGAATATTCGTTTTCGCCAAAGCGTTCATCTGTTTTGAGAATCTGAATCAAAGCCTTTACATTGCTCTTCAGGAGGAACTGCATATATTTGTGAGCAATAACCAAAGCTTCACCGTGAGCATCATCAATAGTACGGTCAACCATACTTCCGCTGCCGAGATAGGGAGCCATCCAATGATAATATGTAAGAGCCTTGAAGGCACGGACGGGGTCAGCCTTTAAAAGCTCACCGCTTATCTTTTTTTCTGTG
>JAZOUN010000128.1:0-25165 GCA_045658165.1 Acutalibacteraceae bacterium | reverse complement strand
CAGCCGTTTTTCGGTTGGTGCAGTTTGCATAATTCGTAATTTATAATGCGTAATTCATAATTAAAGGAGACGTTAATATGATCAGTGACAATCTTAAATTCGGTGCTATCAATGCGCCTCACAGATCACTTTATCATGCACTGGGACTTACAGATGAAGAACTTGCAAAACCCATGATCGGTATTGTAAGCTCATACAACGAAATTGTTCCCGGTCACACAAATATAGATAAAATTGTTGATGCAGTAAGACTCGGTGTTGCATCAGCAGGCGGTACACCCATCGTTTTCCCTGCAATCGCAGTTTGTGACGGTATCGCAATGGGTCATAAGGGTATGAAGTATTCACTCATCACACGTGACCTTATAGCAGACTCAACAGAAGCTATGGCTCTTGCTCACGGTTTTGATGCTCTTGTTATGGTTCCCAACTGTGACAAGAACGTTCCCGGACTTCTTATGGCTGCAGCAAGACTCAACATTCCCTGTATCTTCGTCAGCGGCGGTCCCATGCTCGCAGGTAAGGTTGACGGCAAAAAGACAAGCCTTTCCAGCATGTTCGAGGCGGTAGGTGCACACGCTGCAGGCAACATCACAGACGAAAAGCTTCATGAGTATGAATGCAAGACATGTCCCACATGCGGTTCATGTTCAGGTATGTACACAGCAAACTCAATGAACTGTCTTACTGAAGCAATCGGTATGGGGCTTCGCGGCAACGGCACAATTCCTGCTGTTTATTCACAGAGAATCGAACTTGCAAAACATGCAGGTATGAAGATTATGGAACTTGTAAAGAGAGACATCAAACCCCGTGACATCATGACAAAGGAAGCATTTGAAAATGCTCTGACTGTTGACATGGCTCTCGGCTGCTCAACAAACACAATGCTCCATATCCCCGCAATCGCTCATGAATGCGGAATCGATATTGACCTTGATATTGCAAACGATATCAGTAAGAAGACTCCCAACCTCTGCCACCTTGCTCCTGCAGGCAGAAATTATATGGAAGAACTTGACGAAGCAGGCGGCGTTTACGCTGTTATGAACGAGCTTAACAAGAAGGGGCTTCTTCACACAGACCTTATCACTGCAACAGGCAAGACTGTAGGCGAAAACATCGCAGATGCTTATAACATGGATACTGACATCATCAGACCCATTGAAAATCCCTTCAGCGAAACAGGCGGAATTGCTGTGCTCAAGGGCAACCTTGCTCCCGACGGAAGCGTTGTAAAGCGTTCAGCAGTTGCTCCCGAAATGCTTTGCCACGAAGGTCCTGCAAAGGTATTCGATTGTGAAGAAGATGCACAGGCAGCTATTAACGGCGGCAAAATCGTTCCCGGTGACGTTGTTGTTATCCGTTACGAAGGCCCCAAGGGTGGCCCTGGCATGAGAGAAATGCTCAACCCCACATCAGCTATTGTCGGTATGGGTCTCGGAAGCTCTGTTGCGCTTATCACAGACGGCAGATTTAGCGGCGCAACAAGAGGTGCTGCTATCGGTCACGTTTCACCCGAAGCTGCTTCAGGCGGTATGATCGGTATTGTTGAAGACGGTGACATCATCAGCATCGATATCAACGCAAACAAGCTTGAACTCAAAGTTCCCCAGGAAGAAATCGACAGAAGAATGGCTTCATTCGTTCCCAAAACAAAGGAACTCGCAGGTTATCATAAGAGATACGCAGCCCTTGTCCAGAGCGGTTCAAAGGGAGCGATTCTTAAAGTTGACTAAAAATTTAGTCAGGAGTACGGAGTTAGGAGTTGATAGCGTCGAAAGTGCTTCGCTTTGTATAAATGGGGTAAGATCTTGCCCCTTTATTAACTCCTTACGCCTTATTCATCACTCCTGACTGTTTATCTGAAATTTTTATTAAATGATGTGATTAAATGACCAATATCAACTCTCTCGCAACACGTCTTAAGTCTGTTGCTGTTTTTAGAAATCTGATCAATGACGATGTTGTGTCTGCACTGATGAATCTTCTTGATTCGCAGGATTGCTCACTTGGTGAAAAGGTGGACAGATACGGCAGATTTGTTCATGAGCTTTATAATCATACAGGCAATTTAAGCCGTTATATACTCACAATTGTCACTAACGATGAAAATGTATTCATAAGAAAAGTGGCAAATGGTCAGATTATTTCTGATGAACTGGGTGAATGTGTAAAGGCTGAACTTGCTGTTTTTGAAGAGATTTCTGCACTCACACACGACAAACTGGTTGATTTTGTCGGCTATGACGGTTTTCTTCCCTCATGGAAAACTGACGAAATTGATTTTGAAACTGAATATTTCAGACGCACAGACGAAATCGGCAAGTTCGGCTACGGTATTTATGCAAAATATCATATGTTCTGTGTCAGAGACGGTGTAATAACTCCCGTCAAGCACCCTGACCCTGTCACACTCGATGACCTTTCCGGATATCAGAATGAAAGACAGCAGGTTGTTGATAACACAAAAGCTCTTCTTGAGGGCAAACCTGCAGCCAATATTCTGCTTTCGGGCGATGCAGGCACAGGCAAGTCTTCAACAATTAAGGCTGTTGTCAATAAGTTTAAGGACGAAGGTCTTCGCATTATAGAAGTGCGCAAAGACCAGCTTGTTGATATTCCTGCAATCGTTGATGAATTGAGCCTTAATCCGCTTAAATTCATTCTGTTTATCGATGACCTTTCATTTAATCAGACAGATGATAATTTCAGCGCACTCAAGGCGATTCTTGAAGGCTCTGTTTCTGCAAAATCGGGCAATGTTGCAATCTATGCTACAAGTAACAGACGCCACATTGTAAGAGAATCATTCAAAGACAGAGACTCAAGTGATGATATCCATCGCAACGATACCGTTCAGGAACTCATGTCACTTTCAGAGCGTTTCGGTCTTGCGATCACATTTGTAAAACCGTCGAAAGAGTGTTATCTTGACATAGTCAGAAACATTGCAAAGCATAATAGCGTTGAATACGATGAAGAAAAGCTCTGCATGGAAGCAGAACGTTTTGCACTTATCAAAGGCGGCAGAAGCGCAAGAGTGGCAAAACAGTATGTTGAAAGCCTGATAAGCAAGCAATAATCAGTTTAATTACTAATCACACTCATAAATTGACTCCTTGAGACATATCTATTCAATGATATGTTTTAAGGAGGTTTTTCTTTGAAAACAATAGTTGAAGAGAGAGCAATAGAGCTGGGTGAATATATTGTTGAAAATAAAACTACAGTGAGAGCTACAGCAAAGAAATTCGGTATTTCAAAAAGCACGGTACATTCTGATGTTTCTGACAGGTTGAAAAAGGCAAGCCCTTCACTATATGCAGAGGTCAGAAAAGTGCTTGACGATAATAAAGCTGAAAGACATATAAGAGGCGGGCTGGCAACAAAAGAAAAATATAAAAACATGAAATATTGAATTTTTACATACGAGTGTGAATTTCACACTCTCTTTTTGTGTTGAAACTAAATTATGAATTACCTCTTGCAATGATACAACAAATAATATAAAATATAATAATAAAATAGAAGTTTAGGGTGGCTGTTCAATATGTTTGATCAACTTAAAAAAGATGTATATAAAGCTAACATGTTATTGCACGAATATGGACTTGCTCCGTTTACATGGGGAAATGCCTCAGGTGTTGACAGAGATAATAAAATTGTCGTTATTAAGCCGTCTGGTGTCCCGTATTCAGAACTTTCGTGGGAAATGATGGTAACTGTCGATTTCGACGGAAATGTCATTGACAGTAATTATAATCCATCTTCTGACACTCTGACACATATTGAATTGTATAAGGCTTTTCCCGGTATAGGCGGGGCTGTACACACACATTCAAAATATGCAACATCATTTGCGCAGGCAGGCAGAGGTATTCCGCCTCTTGGTACTACTCATGCTGATTTTTCTTATGGTTCCGTACCTTGCACAAGAAGTCTTACTGAAGAAGAGATCAATTCAGCATATGAAAAAAATACAGGAATTGTAATTTGCAATCATTTTAAAGAAAATAATCTTGATCCTGATGCAATACCGGGAGTGCTTGTACGTTCTCATGGTGTGTTTGCATGGGGTAAAAATGCAATCAAGGCATCAGAAAATGCCGGAACTCTTGAAATTGTTGCAGAAATGGCTCTTCATACATTTATGATAAATAAAGATGTCGATAATATTGATTCATATCTTCTTGATAAACATTATATGAGAAAACACGGAAAGAATGCATATTACGGACAAGGAAAGTAATTATGGTAAATTTTACACATCTACATATTCATACTGAATACAGTATTCTTGATGGTGCTTGCAGAATAAAACCTCTTCTTAAACATGTTAAGGAATTAGGCCAGACAGCAATAGCCATCACCGATCATGGTGTTATGCACGGCTGTATTGATTTTTACAAAGCCTGCAAAGCAGAGGGAATAAAACCTATAATCGGTTGTGAGGTATATGTTGCTCCCAGAAGCCGATTTGATAAGGTTCATGGTATCGATAATCAGAGATACCACCTGGTTTTGCTTGCGAAAAATGAAAACGGTTACAAAAATCTTATAAAACTTGTTTCTGCTGCGTGGACAGAAGGATTTTATACAAAACCCAGAATTGACCATGAAATTCTTGAGCAATACCATGATGACCTTATATGCCTTTCTGCATGTCTTGCAGGTGAAATTCCTCAGGCTCTGCTTAAAAATGATTATGAGGGTGCAAAAAACACTGCATTGTGGTATAAAAACCTTTTTGGTGACGGAAATTACTACATGGAAATTCAGGATCACGGTATAGAAGAACAGCACAGAACCAATCCGGATATAATTAAAATTGCCCGTGAACTTGGCATTCCTCTTGTCGCAACAAACGATGCTCATTATGTAAAAAAAGAAGATGCTGAAATTCAGAAAATTCTTCTTTGCATACAGACTAAGAAAACTATTGCAGAAGATACAGGAATGGGATTCTCTACGGAAGAATTTTATGTAAAATCCGGTGAAGAAATGCTTGATCTTTTTCCCGAATATCCTGATGCAATCGATAATACAAATAAAATTGCTGAGATGTGCAATGTTGATTTTAAATTCGGCAATTCAATTCTTCCTAATTATGATGTGCCGGAGGGAATGACTCATTTTGAGTATTTTCAGAAGCTTTGCTATGATGGCTTTGAAATGAGATACGGTAAAGACGGACCACAGGAATATAAAGACAGGCTCGACTATGAATTGGGAATTATCGATTCAATGGGATTTACCGATTATTTCCTTATTGTATGGGACTATATTAACTATGCCCGTTCTGTAGGTATTCCCGTCGGTCCCGGACGAGGCTCGGGTGCAGGTAGTATTGCTGCGTATTGTGTAGGAATAACTGCTATTGATCCGATGCGATATGATTTGCTTTTTGAGCGATTTCTTAACCCTGAACGAGTCAGTATGCCTGACTTTGATATTGACTTTTGTTATGTACGTCGTCCTGAAGTTATTGAGTATGTTAAAGAAAAATATGGTGCTGATCACGTAGCACAGATTGCAACATTCGGTACTATGGCGGCAAAAGGAGCTGTTCGTGACGTTGGTCGTGTTCTTGGTATTCCTCTTAATATAGTTCAGGCTGTTACAAAAGAAATTCCTGCTGACCTCGGTATGACCATTGCTAAGGCTCTTGAAGCCAGTCAGGATTTCAGAAAGCTTTACGAAGGCGATTCACAGATTAAGAATCTTGTAGATATTTCAATGAAAATTGAAGGTATGGTACGTAATACCGGTATGCATGCTGCAGGTGTCGTTATCTGCCGTGATCCGGTTGATACCTATGTTCCTCTTTTTAAATCAGGTGAGTCTGTTGTTACACAGTATTATAAAGGCTGGGTTGAATCACTCGGTCTTCTTAAGATGGACTTTCTTGGTCTCCGAACACTGACAGTTGTTACTGATGCTGAAAAACTTGTACGTAAAAAGCTTCCTGATTTTGATGTATATAATATTGATATAGATGATCCTGAAACATATGAAATGCTTTCTGAAGGTGGTACAAGCTGTGTGTTCCAGTGCGAATCTGCAGGTATCAGATCACTTATGATCAACATGCATCCCAACTGTCTTGAAGATATTATCGCTGTTATTGCTCTTTATCGTCCCGGCCCCATGGATTTCATTCCCGGTTATCTTGAAAACAGATCACATCCTGATGAAATTAAATATCACACACCTGAACTGGCTCCTATTCTTGATGTTACCTACGGTACAATTGTTTATCAGGAACAGGTTATGCGTATTTTCCAGGATCTTGCAGGTTATTCACTTGGTGCTGCGGATATGGTTCGTCGAGCAGTTGCAAAAAAACAGGCTGACGTTCTTGAACAGCAGAGAAAATACTTCCTTTACGGTTCAGACGGTTCAGACGGTTCTTCACCCTGTGACGGCTGTGTCAAGCGTGGTATAACACCTGAGGCAGCAAATCAGATTTTTGACGATATGGCTTCGTTCGCATCTTACGCATTCAATAAATCTCATTCAGCAGCTTATGCTTATGTTACATATCAGACAGCATGGTTGAGATGTCATTATCCCTGTGAATTTATGGCGGCGATGCTTACCAGTGTACTTTCTAATGCAGACAAGCTTGTTGCTAACATAGCTGAATGCGGAAATCTTGGTATTTCTGTACTTCCTCCGCACGTAAATTCATCTTCTGAAGAATTTACAGTTGAAGAAAATGCTGTACGATTCGGTTTGTTAGCAGTTAAAAATGTAGCTCAGTCTTACATTGAATTAATAATTAAAGAACGTAATACAAATGGTCCTTATGAGTCATTCTTTACTTTCTGTAAGCGTACATACGGCCAGGAATTCAACAGAAGAAGTGTTGAACATCTTATAAAAGCTGGTGCCCTTGATAATCTTGGTGCTAACAGAAATCAGATGCTTCATATGATGGATGTTGTTATTGAAAGTCTTGAAAGTGATAAAAAAGCAAGTGTTTCAGGTCAGCTCGGATTCTTTGATATGAGCCAGGAACTTGCAAAAGCTTCAGAGCCTACTGTACCTGACATTGCTGAGTATTCAGAAAAGGAAATACTTCAGCTTGAAAAAGAAGCAACAGGAATTTATATGTCAGGACATCCAATGACTGCATATAAAGACTATGCAAGGAAAATCCATGCGTCAAAAACTATTGATCTTCTTGAAGCTGATGTAAATGATAAATCATCTCCGTATAAAAGCGGTCAGCGTGTAAAAATTCTTACAATATTATCGACTGTTAAGAAGAAAGTGACAAAAAATAATACAACAATGGCATTTCTTCAGGCGGAAGATGTTACAGGTTCAATTGAATGTGTAGTATTTCCGAAAAAAATGGAACAAATTGCAGATCTGCTTGTTGAAGATAATATTGTTGTAATCGAAGGCAGACTCGAATTAAGTGATGATTCAGCTTCAAAAATATCTCTTGATTCAATTGAATTAGCGCCTTCACTTGAACAGCTTTCCGGTGGTAAAGTTGCAGCACCTCCGCCACCTGATTACGTGCCGATAAAAAGGGATATTCCATTGTCTGCTCCGATTGAAACGACATCCGTTGAATCAAAATCAGATCCTGTTGTAGCTGCTACAACTCAAAAGAAATCCACAAGGGGACTCTTCCTCAGGTTTGAAAGTGAAACATGTGGAGAGTTTTCAAAAGTAATGCCAATGATTACACAATTTTCCGGTCCTACAGATGTATATTTTTACTTTAATGACACAAAAAGATATAATATGCAGACGGGAATAAAAACATCTGTTACAGCTACACTTTATGCAAAACTTCGTGAAGTTTTAGGGAATAGTAATGTTGTATTAAAAAATTAAAAAAATGTGTAGTTTTTTGACGAAAAAATCAATTGAATAAAAATTTCCATAATAGTATTATATTATATATTAAATTGATAATGCATTATACAAGTGGAGGTATTTACTCTATGAAAACTATTGCTGTACTTACAAGTGGTGGCGACGCACCCGGTATGAACGCTGCTATCAGAGCAGTTGTAAGAACAGGTTGTGAGAACGGTATGAGAGTTCTCGGTGTTCGCAGAGGTTATAACGGACTTATGAACGGAGATATGTACGAAATGAACCTTCGTACAGTTTCTGATATTATACACAGAGGCGGTACAATGCTTTACTCTGCAAGAAGTCCTGAATTCAAAACAGAAGAAGGTCTTCAGAAGGCTCTTGATGTTTGTAAAGCAAACGGTATTGAAGGTGTTGTTGTTATCGGTGGTGACGGCTCATTCAGAGGCGCACGTGACCTTTCACTCCGCGGTATTCCCACAATCGGTGTTCCCGGTACAATTGATAATGACATTGCTTGCTGTGACTACACTATCGGTTATGATACTGCTATGAATACAGTTATGGATATGGTTGACAGAATCCGTGACACAACAGAATCACATGACAGATGTTCTGTTGTAGAAGTAATGGGCAGAAGAGCCGGTTACATTGCTCTTAATTCAGGTATTGCTATCGGTGCAACTTCAATTCTCATCCCTGAAGTTGAATTTGACATTGAGAGAGATGTCATCGAAAGAATGAAGAGAACACAGAAAACAGACAAAAAGCACTTTATTATTATTGTTGCTGAAGGTGTTTCTGAAAAGTTCGGTGGTGTTTCAAATCTTGCAAAGATCATCGAAGAAAAGACAGGTGTGGAAAGCCGTGCTTCAGTTCTTGGTCACGTTCAGAGAGGCGGTTCACCTTCACTTCGTGACAGACTTGTTGCAAGTGAAATGGGTAACTATGCTGTTCATCTTCTTATGAATGGCGCAAGCAACAGAGTAGTTGCTATGCAGAAAGAAGAAGTTATGGACTTCGATATTTATGAAGCTCTTAACATGAAGAACACAATCAATCTTGATCTTTACAGAATTGCACACGAAATTTCAATCTGATAATTAAGAAAAGGCTGCATCAAACGATGCAGCCTTGATTTTTTTATGATTATCATATTATTAATCCCATTCGCAACCTGTGACATTATCTATATCAATGCCTTTTGTGTCATGGGTTTTGCGCATAAGAGAAATGAGAGCTGTTATAAAACCGGGTACGAGTAATGCAAATGATACTGCACCTGTTACGCTGTTACCGAGGATAGTAATAAGGGGGAGACTTATTGCGTAAGATACAGCAACACCGACCGCAGTTACAATAAATTGAGCAGACATCGCAGATGATCTCAGATTTGTCGGTGATGATTCACCAATCATCATAATTATTACATCATTTGTTGAATAATAACTGCCTATACATGCACCGCAAAGGAACCCTACAAGATACGGTTCCCATGCTAATTTTGCGCCAATACTGAAAAAGATAAATGAAACAAGACAATTGAATGCTGTAGTAATAGCTGCCGCCTTGCGGCCGATACTGTCTGATATGTACCCCATAATAACCTGGGCGACAGAACAACCTACAGGGAACATAAATAACGCTGTAGTAACAGGTCCAACACTCACAGCATTCATTACTTCATCGCTCAGTGTAGCAAAAAGACCGTTTGCAACATAATTTTCAGCGTATCCGTAAGAAAGTATAACCTGATAATTTATTGTGCCGATAAAACCTAAATTAGCCAATGCAGAGGTTATATATAACCACTTAAGCTGTTTGTGCTTCATTGCAAACTTAAGTGCAGGAATAAGTCCGCCTTGTGCAGTGTCGGTGTTCTTGTTAGCTTTTTCGGCATTTCGTTCCTCATCCGTCATTCTGAGATAACGCAAACGCGAATCGATAAATGCATCAGTTTCACGTGCAAACAGTAAGGCAATAAGACATGTAATAATACCTACAATTGCAGGAATGAAATAAATTTTTCTCCACTGTGAAGCATCTTCCATCAGTTGCCTTCTCAATAAGGGAATTAGCATAACCCCCATGTTGGCAACAAATTTGATTGTTGAATATACTTTCGCTCTGTGCTTGGTGGGGGAGGATTCCATAATGTAAACAACATGCATATCATGAGGAATAAAGAACTGAACAAGACAAGCACCGATAAAATATAAGAATATGTTATTTGAAAGGAAAATTATCAACATTGCAAAGCTCATTCCGAAAGTATTAATTACAAGGAATAGCTTTCGACCTAATCTGTCAGCAAAAGGACGATATAACAAACCGATTGCTTGGAAGGGAACTACAAGAATTGAAAGAATATCCAATAAGCCTACTGAACTTTCACCGAATCTTGCAAAAAGATCATTTGCAATTTCGGTTTTCATCAATGTGCCAATCTGAGATGCAATTTCATCTGTTGCATAAATAAGAGTTATAATAAGCACAAGATATACAAAATAGTAATTTCTTTTAGGACGTTGTTTCTCTTTTTCCCATTTGAGTATTTCTTTTTCTCGTTTTCGCAGTAATTTTTCATTTTTTGTAAGTTTTGTCTTCATATATATTCTCCTTTCTGCCATATTGTATCATATCAATGCAATTAAAACAAGATTTTAATAAAAATATATTGATTTATTGTTAAAAAATAATAAATCAAAAAAAATTAAGCGGCGTTAAACGCCGCTTTTTATATTGAGAAAATTAATAATTTTCAGCTTTGATTTCAAAATATGCCTGAGGATGATTACAAACCGGACAAATATCGGGTGCACCTTTGCCAACAACAATATGTCCGCAATTTGAACACTGCCAGATTTTTTCGCCATCTCTTGAAAATACAAGACCACCATTGATATTTGCAATCAGCTTACGATATCTTTCTTCGTGTTCTTTTTCAATCTTTGCAACTTCGTCAAAAAGATATGCAATTTTATCAAATCCTTCAGCTCTTGCATCTTCTGCGAACTGAGCATACATATCTGTCCATTCATAGTTTTCACCTGAAGCAGCATCTTCAAGATTTGCAAGTGTTCCGGGCATACCGTTATGAAGAAGTTTGAACCAGATTTTTGCATGTTCTTTTTCATTCTTTGCTGTTTCTTCAAAAAGTTTACCTATCTGAACATATCCGTCTTTTTTTGCTTTTGATGCATAGTAGCTGTACTTAGTGTAAGCCTGTGATTCACCAGCAAAAGCGGCCATTAAATTTTTTTCTGTTTTTGATCCTTTGAGTTCCATTGTTTCATTCTCCTTATTATTTTTAATTATTGGTTCAAAATCCGCCACACCATGCTTGCAAATAGGACAAACAAAGTCTGATGGAAGTTCTTCACTTTCGTGAACATAACCGCAGATACTGCATATCCAGCCCGATTTTTCTACGGCTTGTTTTTTCGGTTTGACTTTTGAATGATAATATGAATAGGTCATTGATGGTAATGATGATAATGTTTGTGCATCTGTAACATCTGCTATAAAGATAGTATGCGTTCCGACATCGACACTTGATGAAACTTTACATGAAATGTAAGCATTTGTATTGCTGTTTATATAGGGTAATTTGTTTGCAGAAAAACTGATATTCTTAAAAGTATCAATTTTATTTACGTCTCGTCCGCTACAGAAACCGAAATGTCTGAAAATTTCAAAATCAGCAGATTCATCTAATAATGAAAGATTAAAAATTCCGGATGACACAATAATATCATGAGTAAGATTATTTTTGTTAACCGTAACACATAATCGCAGTGGTGTATCAGTAATCTGCATAGCAGTATTTATAATACATCCGTTTTGTATATTGTTATCTGCTGAAGTAAGAATATATAAACCATAGCTCAATTTAAACAATGCATTATTATCCATATTATCACCTCTAATTTAGTTTTACCATAAAATCTGAATTAAACTTTAACAAGAATCATTCTTGATTAAAAAAATATTACAATATAAACTTATATTTGTCAATAGTTTTTATAAAAAAAATCCTCCGTAAGGAGGATAAATTTATTTTCCGCAATCACATGATGTACTGGGGTTAAAATTATATGTATTGTCTTTTTCGCAATCTTTATCTGACGGAGGAAAAAATTCACCGACAGGGAATTTAATTTTTCGGAATGAATCACAAGGATCTTCAGTATTGCAGGAACATTCTTTGGTAGGTACACAAAAATCATAAGAGGGAATAAGCATCTGAACATCTCGTTCAAGCTGGACAATTGTAAAAAGACCGATTGTGACACGTACTGCTTTTTCAGTGTCAGCATGGCAAAATTGTCCGTTAAAATGTTTTTTTACACATCGGGGGATACCACATACTATGTCTGCAACATTATTGCAGCAGTCACAAGGTCTGCAAAGTTTTGCATCAAGACACAATGGTTCTGCTACCTGTATTTTAGCTCTCGGATTACTTGAAGTTACTGAAACCTGTTCATCATTATCTTTCTCACGATATTCTGAAGAAAAAATCTTTACATTTCCGTCACTACCGTATAAGATGCATTTTTTTGAAAATACTGCAATACCATTTATTGTTTCAATAGGACAATTAGCCGATGTAACCGCATCAAATGTAACACAGAAAAAATATGTCAGATCAACAGAATAAAAACCTTTGTTAAAAGGAACTCTTTCCACATCTGAAATTACATTAATTACTTCAGCACCTCTGCATCGGATATTTGTTGCTCTGTCAACTACATCCTGCATAGTGTCTGTAAAATACACTCTGAGATCTGCAAGGCAGTCCTTATCAGCACATGAATCGTATACCCTTGCCGCATCTATGCACACTGCTTCTTTTGGTTTTTTCAATGAAACATCACAATTATCATTCATAAAAAAATCCTCCCATACAATATTTAAAGTTAAAGCGTTTACACTTCAAACTCATTGATATTATATGGGAGATTAAAATTTTTGTTACAATTTAAATATCGATTCTGACTGTGGCACCATTGTTATCCATAGATTCGTCTGCTGCAAATACAACCATATGTCCGGCAACCGAATCATAAATCGATGTGCAGGAGGGGGAGGTCTCTTTGTTGTTTACATATTTTATGAAATCTTCAACAAGAGCGTGATCACCGCCGCCGTGACCGACAGATGCAGAGCATTCAGAAGATAAATCATATACTTTGTTTATATGATCATCATTGTTATGAGGATTAATATAAGAAACTGTGAATTTCTGACTTTCAAAAGTTCCGTTAATTTCCCCTTTCTTACCTATAACACGGATAATTCTTTGAGAAAAGGCGGTACCACCGGTAAGATTATGACTTCCTGTTGCACCGTTTGAAAACTTAATCATAACAGTCTGATGGTCAACAACATTATTGTCGCACTTGAATGCACATCTGCCATATGGACTGATGTTTTTAAGATTTTCATATTTTTCATCATATGAAGCATCATGTAATTCAGGCCATACGTAAAAATCCCATCTGCCGGGCATATCAAGATAAATTCTTCTTGCTGAAAGATTGCATGTGTCAACATACTTGCAGTCGACCATACATCTTGTTCCTGAATCTGCAGGGGCATTATCACTGTTGAAATACATCTGAGATCCGTTGCTGTTTACATACAAAGGCTTAATATCTCCAGCAAGCCACATCATCATATCGAGGTCGTGACAGCATTTTGCCAACAACATTGATGTTCCGCAGATTTCGCTGTTTGCCCATTTTCCTCTTACATAAGATGTTGCATAGTGGTGATAACTTACATCCTCACAAAGCTGTATGCTCATTATTTCACCTATGTCACCGTCTGAAATAACCTTTTTTATCTGTCTGTAAAACTCAGAATATCTTAGAACATGACAAACCATTACTTTATTACCGTATTCGTTTACAACATCAATCAATTCTTTCATTTCTGCTTTATTTACAGCAAAAGGTTTTTCAAGCAGCATATCGTAACCGCACTTGAGAAGCGGAATTGATGTTGCAACATGCATTTTATCCATTGTTCCGTTTATAATTACATCTGCAAGTCGTCCGTGTGATGCAAGTTCTTCTGCTGAACTGAAACAGAATTCCTCGGGTATGTTATATTTCTTCATTGCATCTTCCACTCTAGAACGATCAGGATCTGCAATACCAACTATTTTGAGTTCATCTGGATGTGATAAAGAATAGTCTGCATATATAAATGATCTGTGTCCTCCACCAACAATAATTGCTGTAATCGGTTTCATCATAATCATTCTTCCTTTCACTGAATTTTTACTGTTGTAAATTCATGATTTACAGATGGTAAAAATTTGTTAATGATATCATTAGTTAAAAATTTAAGTGTTGACGTGTTTTTGCAAGGATGACAACAGAAATATTCATCGTCAAGTAAATCACTGTCAATAAGTAATTCAATTTTATTACACAAATCATTGATCAGACATAAAACGCTGACAGATCCGGGTTGGGTTTTTAAATAGATTAACATGTCTTTTTCATCCGCAAAAGAAAGTCGGGTTGATCCTATCTGATGAGAAATAACTTTCGAATCAAACTTTTTCGACCCGTCCATAAGTAGAAGATAATATTGAGTCTTTGCAGAATTTTTAAGAAACAGATTTTTGCAGATTTTTGCATCAATCACCTTTTCGATCGATCTGCAATCCTCAATTGTGTCTGCACTGGAATGATCAATTCTGCAGAATTCTATATTGTGATAGTCAAGAAAATCATATGTAATCTCTTCAATTGCAGACCTTTTGTCATCAGGTCTGCCGGTAAAAATATTGTTATTGATTTTTACACTCATAACTTCACCTTTTGTGTAAAATAGCAAATGAATATTATCACAAAAATCAATTTAATTCAAGTCATTTTACAATAATAATGTAATAAAATAAAAATCGGCATTCAAAAATTAAATGCCGATTATGAAAATTAATTTTTCTGGTTAAGTTTTTCTGTAATTTCCTGCATTGTTTTATCATTTAATTTAAATTTGAATGTAAATACAATAAATGACAATAACATGAGAACCATAGGAAGAACAAGCATCATAATACTGATGGATGTATGTGCAGCCTGAGAGTTTGCAGAATGAAGTTCACCGTCATAATTTGAAATTGAAAGTCCTGCATAAAGAATGATAGTCTGAATTGTATATGCCATTTTCTGCAGGAATCCTTTCATTGAGAATGTTATTGATTCTGCTCTGAATCCCATTTTGTATTCACCGTAATCAACAATATCAGCAAGGAATACTGTCTGAGAAACAAACATTGATGCAGTGCCTGTCTGTGCAATGAGATATGCAATTCCCATACCTGTAATACTGCCTGCTGCTTTTGCAGTTACAAGCATACCAAGGTAACCGGCCATCGCCAATAACAGTGAAAACTGATATGTTCTGCGTCTTGTTGTAAATTTCATCATTATAGGAATAACGGCAAGACCAAGTACCGAACCTATTGCACCAAATGTGTTGAATCCTCCTTGTTTTGAACTATCACCGACAACAACATCAAAATAGTATGCCCCAACACCAGATATCATGTAGAAACCAGCATTTGAAAGCATTGCAAAAAGCATAAATACGAGCAACTGGTCGTTGTTTTTTGCTACAGTGAATATTTTCTTGAATGAGAACTTCTCAGTTGTTTGTGTTCTGTGTTTTTCTCGAACGGAAGATACGCTTATGCTTGAGAAAAGAATAAGACCTGCACCACATATAAGAGAAAGAATGGTAAATGTTCTTGCATCATATACTTTTTCACCTGTCTGAGGGTCTTTTGTAATGCTGACAAGTCCCATGAGAATAGGAGCACCTATCTGAACAATACCTTGTCCGAGGCCCGAGAAAGTTCTTGCAATAGTTGCAATAAGACTTCTTTCTTTTGCATCACTGGTGAATGACGGAACCATTGACCAGTAGGGAATATCAGCAAGTGTATTGGTCATACCCCAGAAAACATACATAAATGCAATATATACATAAAGTCCGATTCCTGAAAGACCGAACAAATTGTTGAAAAGAAGTGTAAGAATTACTGCATTTGAAAATGAACCAATCAATATCCACGGACGGTATTTACCCATTCTGAATTTTCCGTTATCTACAATGGTACCCATCATGGGGTCATTGATTCCGTCCCATATACGTGCTATGGGAGTCAGAATCAGCAAAAATGCAGAACTCAGTTTTAGAACGTCTGTAAGGAACTTATTAAGATATGAATAAAACATCCCGTAACTGAGATCAAGACCGACAGCACCGACACCGTAACCCAAGTATTTTAAAAATCTGCCTGATTTCTTATTTTTTTCTTTCATAAAATACCTCCACAAACTTATAGAATCATTGTATAACATTTAATCAGATTAATCAACGATAAAATAAAAAAAATACAATATTTTATGAATATGGTTACTTGTTTTTTTTCTTGAAGTATTATATAATAATGGATAAAATGGAGTGATTATGTGAATTTTTTTAATTCTTTTTTTAAGAGAAATAAATATATCTTACCTATATCAATAGTTTTACTTATATTGATTCTTCTTACAACATTAATTTCAGTTTTTAAAAATGATAAGTCTGATACTGAAATTGATGTAATTTTTGATGAAAGTGTAAACAGCAGTAATCTTTTATCAGGTGACAGTAATTTTCTTGTAATATGTAATGATGAAAAAATCGGTGATGCAGTTTTTATGTCTGTTGTGAATTTTAAAATCTTCACATCAGAAATTGTAATTTCAATACTTGATCAGAATACGTTGTCAAATGAAAAAACATATGCTCAGATTTATTCATACGGTGGAATAAATGATCTTATGTATGCTGTTGAATCTGTCAGAAAATGTAAGATTGACAGGTATGTTGTAATTGATAAAGACGGTTTCAGTAAAATTACTGACATTATGGGAAAAGTATCGCTTGATGTTTCCGAAAGTTATACATATGAATCATCTGAGCACAGTTATTTCGTTGAAAAAGGCGAAAATGACCTTGAGGGGGCAATGCTTTATTCATATTTGAAATTACTTTCATATAAACCAGATTCACAACAGCTGATTGCAGATGTTCTTTGCAATGCAATTAATCAGTATATGTCAGATATTAATGCAGATAACACATTAAATTTGTTTGAAAATATATCAAATTGTTTCAAGAGCAATCTGACCATTGCAGATTACTATTCATGTGAGTCAGACATAAAACACCTGTTGACGCACGATACTGAATGTATTATTTTTTCCGAAGGTGACTGATGAAAAAACGAAATATTAGTAGTGTTGTTTTCGTTTTTGTGATGATTTTTATCATGTTGTTCATCAGTATTTATTGTCTGATATTTTTAAAAAATACGGACACTGATTTATTGAAGGCATATTTTTCTTCATTCTCTCTTGACACTGATTTTAATGATGAAAATATACCATTTTCAGAACATTATTATAATAAATTGAACAAAAATGAAAAAAAAGCATATATAAGTGTAATCAATAATATAAAACAACATCCCAAGTACATAAAAATACCTAAACTTTCAAATGATGAATTTCATAATTTTTATTTTGCAGTAAAAAACGATAATCCGGACATTATTTGTTTTCCTGATTCATGCAGCATGATATCATTCAGATCTTCATCATTTCTTAAACTTAATTACATGTATGATACGCCAATCTGCAATAACATGGCTGATGAGTTGAATGCAACCGTAATGTCAATTATATCTGAAATTGATATTTCAGATCAATATACAACTGAACTTCAGATTCATGATTATATTGTAAAAAACTGTGAATATAATGATTTGAATTCAAACTCATCGAATGCGTACGGATGTCTTGTAGACGGAAACGCTGTATGTTCAGGTTATTCAAGAGCCGCTATGATATTATTAAATAAAGCAGGTATAGATTCTGTACTTGTCGGCGGTATGGGAATAACTTCAGACAATCAACATATAAGTCATATGTGGAATGTTGTATGGATTGATAATGAACAATATTATCTTGATGTAACATGGGATGACACCGATTCATCTGATAATTCAATATCTCACATATTTTTCAATGTAAATGAACAAACGCTGTCCCTGGATCATTACGATATGTCAATAGCATCTGATTGCAATAATTTAAGGTATAATTATTTTGTAAAAGAAAACATTATTTTTGATTGTTACTCTGATGAAACACTTAAAACAGTGGCAGAAAAGTTTAAAAGCAATATGGCAGATGGCTTTAATTATGTGGAGATAATGTTTTCAGATAGCTCGGCATTTGATTCTGCAGCAGATTCTCTGATTTTAGATTCATCATCAACATCAGACATATATAAACTTGTAAATTATCTGCCTGATGAGATTGTTGTTTCACATGTCAATTTTGTTCAGGATAAAGACAAAAAATATATGCGTATAATTTTAACAATTAATGAAGAAGGTAATATCAATGGATAAAGCTAAAATAGAAAATGCAGTCAGAGATATCTTAATTGCTATTGGTGAAGATCCGGACAGGGAAGGACTTGTTGAGACACCAAAAAGAGTAGCTGCAATGTATGAAGAAATATTTTCCGGAATAAATGATGATCCTAAAAAACATGTAAAAGTTTTTTCAGAAAAAGATAATGATGAAATTGTAGTAGTGCGAGATATTCCGATGTACTCAATGTGTGAACATCATTTACTTCCTTTTATCGGAAAAGCGCACATTGCTTACATTCCTTCTGACGGGAAAGTAATTGGTCTTTCAAAGCTTGCAAGAATTGTAGATCTGTTCGCAAAAAGACCTCAGTTGCAAGAAAGACTTACATCACAGATCGCTGATTTTCTTGAAGAAGAACTTCAGCCTCTCGGAATAGCCGTTGTGGTTGAGGCACAGCATTTATGCATGACAATGCGTGGCGCAAAAGCAGCAGGTTCTGCAACAAAAACATCAGCGTTGAGAGGTGTGGCAAAAAAAGATGCACGCACCCGAGCTGAAATTATGTCTTTATTGAAAGGTTGATCATTATGACAAGAAAAATCTTACTCGGCATCATTGTTGTCATTGTTTTGTCATTTACAGCTTGTAAGTCAAATAACGATATTATTTACACCGGTGACGACAATAATAACTATATTATAGTTCGTGATGAAAACGGTAACATTACTATAAATGACAACGGCAAACTTCAGGTTTACACACTGAATGAAAATAACAAAAAGCAAAAATCTGATACAGGTGAATATATCACAAAATTTATTGATTTCAATGGACAGGTTGTTATTAATAATACAGTTGAAACTGCTGAATTGTCATTTACATTGCCTGATAAGTTCATTGCAGATAAAGATAATGTAGGATATTTTTATTGTGAGCCATATGATGCTGAAATTTTCTTCAATTACTATAATGAAGATATTCAGACAAATATTGATTCTATTGTTCACAATTGTGAAAATCTTCTCGAAAGTTTCGGCAGTGAAAACTTCAAGTATGAACAATATTCAGTTGTTATTGATGATATAGAATGTACTGCTTTCAAACATAAATCTACATCTTCCGAATACTACAGAAATGCATTCTACTATATCATTCCGTATGACACGGGTTATTACGAGATCAATTGTATAATCAACACGGACGACGCAAATAAAGTCAATTTTGATAAGTTTGTGCAGACAATTAATGTAAAATAAAACATATCGAGGGTAATTATGGACAAGTTTATCCTGCATTCACCATTTCTGCCAATGGGTGATCAGATCAATGCTATAAAAGAATTGACTGACGGAATAAATGACGGTTTATCTGAACAGACACTGCTCGGTGTAACAGGCTCAGGCAAAACTTTTACAATGGCTAATATTATTGCAAATCTTAACCGTCCTGCTCTAATTCTTGCTCATAATAAAACGCTTGCTGCTCAGCTTTGCAGTGAGTTCAGAGAGTTTTTCCCTGAAAATGCAGTAGAATCCTTTGTTTCTTATTATGATTATTATCAGCCTGAAGCATATTTGCCAACAACTGATACTTATATTGAAAAAGATTCAGCGGTCAATGATGAAATTGACCGTTTGCGTCATTCTGCTACGTCTGCATTGTCAGAAAGGCGAGATGTTATAATAGTTGCGAGTGTTTCCTGTATATACTCTCTTGGTGATCCAATAGATTACCGAAGTATGGTTATATCTTTGAGAAAAGGTATGGAGAAAAATCGCGATGACCTGATAAAAAAACTTGTAGAAATTCAATATGAACGTAATGATATAAATTTCACTCGAAATAAATTCCGGGTGCGTGGAGATGTTGTCGAAATATTTCCTGTATACACAGCAGAATTTGCAATCAGAGTTGAATTTTTCGGTGATGAGATCGACAGAATAAGTGAATTCAACCCCGTAACGGGAAATATTAACAATGTTATATCTCATGTTGCAATATATCCTGCATCTCATTATGTTGTTTCTGCAGAAAAAATGAATAAGGCAATTAATGAAATATGTCTTGAAATGATTGAAAGAGAACAGGAATTTAAAAATCAGGGAAAACTGCTCGAAGCACAGAGAATAAGACAAAGAACTGAATATGATATTGAAATGCTTCGTGAAACAGGTTTTTGTAAAGGAATAGAAAATTATTCAAGAATAATGTCAGCAAGAGCACCCGGAGAACCGCCTTTTACACTGCTTGACTATTTTCCTGATGATTTTGTTATGTTTATAGATGAATCTCATGTTACGTTGCCTCAGGTGCGTGCAATGTACGGAGGTGACAGATCCCGAAAAGATACACTTATTGAGTTTGGATTCCGTTTGCCTTCTGCATATGATAACAGACCTCTTACTTTTGCTGAATATTATTCAAAAGCAGGGCAGAAAATTTTTGTCAGTGCAACACCCGGTGATTTTGAATTACAGAAAAGTGATAATGTGACAGAGCAGGTTATTCGTCCTACAGGACTGCTCGATCCTGAAATTTCCGTCAGACCTGTTGAAGGTCAGATTGAAGATATTATTTCTGAAATTAACTCAAGAACCGAAAAAAAGGAACGTGTTCTGATTACTACACTGACAAAAATAATGGCGGAAAGTCTCACAGAATATTTGACAGACTTCGGAATAAAAGTCAGATATATGCATTATGACATAGATACAATTGAAAGAATGGAAATAATCCGTGATCTTCGCCTCGGAGTATATGATGTTCTTGTGGGAATCAATCTTCTCCGAGAAGGTCTTGATATTCCTGAAGTTTCTTTAGTTGCAATTCTGGATGCTGATAAAGAAGGTTTTCTCAGATCGGAACGCTCTTTGATTCAGACAATAGGCAGAGCAGCAAGAAACGCACAAGGAAAGGTAATTATGTATGCAGACACAGTGACACCGTCGATGTCAGCTGCAATAAAAGAAACACAACGCAGACGGGAAAAACAGATAGAATATAATAAAAAGAACGGTATTATTCCAAAGACAATTATAAAACCGGTTCATGAAATACTGGAAATCAGTTCTAAAAATGAACTCGACGGTAAAACTTCTAAAAAATTATCGAGAGCCGAGAAATCAAAACTCATTGATGAATTAACAAAAGAAATGAAAGCAGCTGCAAAAATTCTTGAATTTGAACATGCTGCATATCTCAGAGATAAAATAGAGAAATTAAAACAGGAGACCTGATTCATGGCACAAAAGAACATTATTGTCAAAGGTGCAAAGGAACACAATCTGAAAAATATTGATATCGAAATTCCGAGAAATAAACTTGTGGTTTTTACCGGTTTATCAGGTTCTGGTAAGTCTTCACTTGCGTTTGATACTATATATGCTGAAGGACAAAGACGTTATATTGAATCATTGTCATCATATGCAAGAATGTTTCTTGGTCAGCTTAACAAGCCTAATGTTGACAGTATTGACGGTTTATCACCTGCAATATCTATCGATCAGAAAACAACCTCAAAAAATCCGCGTTCAACTGTCGGTACAGTGACAGAAATATATGATTATCTCAGACTTCTGTATGCAAGAATCGGAATTCCACATTGTCCTGTCTGCGGTAAAGAAATAAAACAACAAACTGTAGACCAGATTGCAGATCAGATTTTATCTTTGCCTGAAGGATCAAAAATACAGATATTATCACCGATTGTTAAATCGAAAAAAGGAACACATCAGAAAGAACTTGAAAATGCAAAAAAGTCAGGTTATATACGCGCGCGAATCGATGGTCTTATTTATGATCTTGATGATTCAATAAATCTTGAGAAAAATATTAAACATGATATAGATCTCGTGATTGACCGACTTGTTGTAAAAAGTTCAATAAGAAGCAGATTGTCTGATTCTATTGAACTTGCTTCTAAACTTGCATCAGGCAATGTCTGCGTATCTGTTGTTGACGGTGAAGATTATGCATTTTCACAAAATTACGCATGTCCTGAACACGGAATCAGTATTGATGAATTGTCACCCAGGATGTTCTCATTCAATAGTCCGTACGGTGCATGTCCTACCTGTACAGGACTGAGTTTCTTTATGCGTGTTGATCCTGATCTTGTTATTCCTGATAAATCAAAATCAATAAGAGACGGAGCAATTAATGCGCCCGGATGGTCTAAATCTGACTATTCATCTATTTCAAAAATGTACTTTGATGCTTTGGGAAGAAAATACAATTTTACTCTTGATGATCCTATAAATTCATTATCAGATGATGCTGTTGAAGCAATATTATGCGGCACAAAAGGTGAAAAACTTGTAATGCAAAGAGAGACTGCATACGGTAGCGGTAATTACAATGCAGAATTTGAAGGTATTGTAAACAATCTTGAACGAAGATACAAAGAAACAACATCCGAATGGTCCAGATATGAAATTGAACAAGTAATGACCTCCTGCAATTGTCCTGAGTGTAATGGTGCACGCCTGAAGAAGGAAATGCTGTCAATTACCGTCGGCGGTAAAAATATCAATGAGTTTGTAAATTTATCTGTAAAAAAAGAACTTGAATTTATTGACTCTCTCTGCCTTTCAAATCGTGATGTCATTATTGCCGATCAGATTATCAAGGAAATTAAAAGCAGGCTGAATTTCCTTTGTTCTGTCGGCCTTGATTATCTGACGCTTGCTCGTTCAGCAGGAACGCTTTCAGGCGGAGAGAGTCAGAGAATAAGACTTGCAACACAAATCGGATCTTCATTAATGGGTGTATTATATATTCTTGATGAACCGAGTATAGGACTTCACCAGCGTGATAATGATAAATTATTGGAGACATTAAGAAACCTTCGCGATATTGGAAACACTCTTATTGTTGTTGAACACGATGAAGATACTATGTATGCAGCTGACCATATTGTTGATATAGGCCCCGGGGCAGGTACGCACGGCGGAGAAATTGTTTGCAGCGGTGATATTAACAAAATAAAAAAATGCAAAAACTCAATAACCGGTCAATATCTCAGCGGTGCTCGTAAAATACCTGTTCCTTCATCAAGAAGAGCAGGTAACGGTAAGATGCTTTTTGTTAAAGGTGCATCAGAAAACAATCTGAAAAATATAGATGTTGAAATTCCGCTCGGCAAATTTATATGTGTGACAGGTGTTTCCGGTTCCGGAAAGTCATCTCTTGTAAATGAAATACTTTATAAAAAGCTTGCTGCAGAACTTAACGGTGCAAAAAAATTTGCAGGAAAACATGCTGAAATTACCGGTATAGAGAATCTTGATAAAGTTATTAATATTGATCAATCACCTATAGGCAGAACTCCACGTTCAAATCCTGCAACATATACCGGTGTGTTTACTGATATAAGAGATTTATATGCTCAGACTCAGGATGCAAAAATCAAAGGTTATACCCCCGGAAGATTTTCTTTCAATGTCGCAGGCGGACGATGCGAAGCATGTCAGGGTGACGGAATTGTTAAAATTGAAATGCACTTTCTTTCAGATGTATATGTGCCATGTGAAGTATGCCACGGTGCCAGATATAACAGAGAAACACTTGATGTAAAATACAAAGGAAAAAGCATTTACGATGTTTTGGAAATGACCGTTGAAGAAGGTCTTGAATTTTTCTCGGCAATGCCAAAAATTAAAAGAAAACTTCAGACTTTGTATGATGTCGGACTCGGATATATCAAAATCGGACAACCTGCAACAACATTATCAGGTGGCGAAGCCCAAAGAGTTAAACTTGCTACTGAGTTATCAAAAAGACCAACAGGAAAAACAATTTATATTCTTGACGAACCTACAACCGGACTTCATACAGCTGATGTACATCGGCTTATTGATATTCTTCATAAACTTTCGGATTCAGGTAATACAGTGCTTGTTATTGAGCATAATCTTGATGTGATCAAATGTTGTGACCATATTATTGATCTTGGTCCCGAAGGCGGAGACGGTGGCGGTATGATAGTTGCTGTAGGAACACCTGAAGAAGTATCAGAAATCCCTGAAAGCTATACAGGAATATATTTAAAAAAACATCTCCTTTTTGATTATAATAAATAACATATATTTTCATTTTTAAATTATCACTATTGACAATCATAGCGTTATTTGTTATAATAAATAAAAATTTCTGATTCGGTTAACGGGCAGTGCTATATGTATATTAGGTTCTGCCTTAATGGTGGAACCTTTATTTTGGAAAACTGCCGATCAGTAAAAGGAGATAAAATGTCAATTCTTCTCAGTGGTGCTAAAGTTTATACTGAAAATAAATTTAAGACTGTTGATATAGTAATCGAAAACGGAAATATTGTTTCCGTTGGTAAGGCAATTGATTTTTCCAATGGTGAAGTTATTGATTGCAGTAATAAATATATTTTTCCCGGTTTCACTGATGTGCATGTGCATTTCAGAGAACCGGGTTTTTCATACAAAGAAACAATAAAAACCGGTTCAATGGCTGCGGCAAGAGGAGGATATACCTCTGTATGCACAATGCCTAACCTCAATCCTTGTCCGGACAATAAGGAAAACCTTGCACTGCAGCTTGAAAAAATCAAGAATGATGCTGTTATCAATGTATATCCATTCGGAACAATCACAAAAGCAGAAAAAGGCGAGGTTATTGCAGATCTTGAAGAGATCGCCCCCTATGTTATCGGTTATTCGGATGACGGCAGGGGAGTTCAGAGTGATGAAATGATGTTTGAAGCAATGAGGATTGCAAAAAATTTAAACAAAATCATTTCAGCTCATTGTGAAGTTAACGATTTGCTTTTTGGTGGATATATACATGACGGAGAATATGCAAAAACTAACGGTCACAGAGGTATCTGCTCTGAAAGT
>JAZOUN010000127.1:0-41208 GCA_045658165.1 Acutalibacteraceae bacterium | reverse complement strand
TACCGCTCTGACAGATGTACATTGTTGCAAGCATCTTACCGCTTTCAACACGGAATTTTTCATTGCCGTAACGGCTGATAACACGGGGCTGGTCATGGTTTTCAAGGTAGTTTGCATTCCATGCCTTGCCGTAAAGTTCTGTCTGCCAGTTATTGTAAACACTCTTGAGCTTTTTAAGATTAAAGGGAGTGTGAAGCCAGCTGTTGAGGAAGCAGTCTGCTTCCATGTGCTGGAAACTGAACATCATGTTAAGAACCTGTTCGGGACCTTCAGAAATATGCTTGAGAGCTTTCTTTGTTGTCATCATGGGAGCTTCACCGATTGTTACGCAGTCATAATGATCAAGAACGTCTCTTCTGTATTCTGCAAGGTAGTCATGAAGGTGAGGACCGTCCATGTAATGTTCCATACCGCCTATGATGGGCACGGGAATACCGTCGGGAAGACCTTCGTCCTTTGAAATGTATGTGATAACATCTTCACGGAAACCGTCAACACCCATATCGAGCCAGTATCTCATTATATCTTTAACCTCTTCACGGACTTTCGGATTGTCGTGGTTAAGGTCGGGCTGTTCCTTTGCGAAAAGGTGAAGATACCATGCATCAGCCTCTTCATCAAATTCCCATGCACTGCCTGAGAAGTTGGACTGCCAGTCATTGGGAGGGAGCTTGTTACCTAATCTGCCTTTTCTCCAGAAATAGTAATCTCTGTAGGGGCTGTCGGGATTCTTACTGAGTTTGAACCATTCATGCTGGTCTGATGTGTGGTTTATAACAAGGTCCATAATGACTTTAAGACCTCTTTCGTGAGCACCGTCAAGCACAGCCTTGAAATCATCAAGAGTTCCGAAATAGGGCGCAATTTCTCTGTAGTTTGAAATATCGTAACCGTGGTCTTTACCGGGTGATGCATAAAGAGGTGAGAACCAGATTGCATCTACACCGAGACTTTTTATGTAATCAAGCTTTGAAAGAATACCTATAAGGTCGCCTACACCGTCACCGTTTCCGTCACAGAATGAACGGGGCCAGATCTGGTAAACAGCCATTTCTTTATACCAGCATTTTTTGATGTTTTCACTCATTGTATAAAATTCCTTTCCGATTATATATATTCTTTAAGATGTTTCAGACTTTCTGCGGCAAGAGTTGCCTTGATGTCTGAATTCTCATACATTTCGGGTGTTGTGACACCTGAGTATACAAGAACACTCTTTGTTCCGTTTTTCATTCCGATTGCAATATCTGTTTCGAGTCTGTCACCGATGAAACAGATTTCTTCTCTTGCGCAACCGAGTTTGTTTGTAACAAAATCAACAGTGTGTCCGTAGGGTTTTCCAATGATTATGTCGGGATATCTGCCTGTTGATGCTGCAAACATTTCAATCATTGATCCTGTGTCAGGCATAAAGCCTTTTGCAAGAGGACAGTTTTTGTCGGGATGAGTTGCGATGTATTCAGCACCGTTTGCAATAAAGTTTGCAGCTTTGTTTATTTTTTCATATGTAAGAGTTGTATCAAAACCGAGAAGAACAATGTCAGGATTGTCGTCAACAAGATTAAGACCTGCTTTTACGCAATCTCTTGTGAAATTCTCATTGCCGAGAAGATAGATTCTTTTCCCGTTTCTGTTTCTCTGAATGAAATCAATTGCAACGTGTGAAGAAATAATGATTTTTTCTTCGGGCACAGGGTAGCCGATTTTTATAAGTTTCTGAAGACATTCATTCGCATCGTGTGATGAGTTGTTTGTAAAGAAGTAAAAATCTTTACCTTTTCCGGGAAGTGCGTCTGTAAATTCATATGCACCTTCAATCATGTTGTCACCGAGATAGAATGTTCCGTCCATATCGATTATGAAGTATTTAACGTCTTTTAACATATGTTTTCTCCTAAAAGTAAAATAAATAATTCTATCAGTAAAATCAGTACACAGCATACTGAAAAATAACCGTGTACAGCTTTTTCACCATTGGAAAATGTTATACCGTTCTCTTCAATTTTCTTCATCTGATAATATGCAGATTCATAAATAAATGAATAGATAAATAATGTCAGATATAATGAAAACGATTTTTTGAAAACAAAAGTATAAATAAGTGATGTTACAAAGGGCAGAAGATAAATGATTTTGCTGAAAACTGTTGCTTTTTTATGTGTAATTTCTTTTTCAAGAAGTTCCTGTGCGAGCACATGCAGAACAAGAGGTACGGCAACAATTTCAATTATCATATGCGCACCGAGCATTCCTGCGAATAAGGGGATGATGCTGTAAATTGCGAATTCTGTGTCGTTGCACAGCTTTTTGTATTTTTTATATTCCGCTGTTTCTTTCGGTACAATGAGATATTGAATATAATCTGCGAAAAGAATTACAAGATAAATTACAGTCAGCAGAAATGTGATTTTGCTTTCAGCTATGTATGAATGTAATCCGTTTGCGTCAATTGATGTAAATTTTTCTGCAAACAAAGGCTTTGTAAGAATGAATGTTACTGCACAGCCGATACCGCCGAAGGCTCCCAGTGTGCATTCCATCAGTTTCCATGATTCAAGAGCATTTTTCTTATAAAGCTTTTCAAAAAGGTGTTTTCCGTTTTTGAATGGATGCTTTGCTTTTATCTGCATAAGCTGACCGATAACCCAACCGGCAGCACCCGAAAGGAATCCGCCGAGAATCATTGCAAGACAGGACCAATCTTTTATGACAAAAGCAAAAATGATTATTTCAACAAGAATTCCGAGAAGTCCGCCCCAGGATTCCTGACGTTTTATTGAAAAATAGATTTTAGGAAATCTGTTTTCTGCAGGTTTCAACGGTTTGTTGAAAATAAAATAAAAAACCAGTGCAAAAACAGGAAGCAGACAGAAGAAAAGAACAATCAGCCATAATTGATAAAGTCCTGCAATTGCTGAAATGAACATCGAAATCAGTCCGCAGAAAAGACCAAACCATATTCCGCCTTTAATAAAAAGAGCGATAAGACCTTTTTTCAGGGTGGGAGAATTTGCTTCGTGCATTGAAAGATGCAGTGTTTCACCGTATGTCATGCAACCGCCGCAATACATCGACAGTGCACCTGCACCTGCAAGAATCCACGGTGATGAAGTAAGTACATCGGAACCTGAAAACAATGCCATAAGAATCCCCATAAGCGCACCGGGGAGCATTGCACCCTTTTCACCGCCGATTATGGTACCTCTCATACCCCAGCCGTATGATACGGCAATGCCTGCAAAAACAATGAATAATATATTCGCTGATATATCCATTTAATCACCTCAGAAATTCTTTGTCATAAGTATTCCTTTGCCGAAATTGAGATATTCTTTAAAACCATTCTTTTTATAGAATTTAATTGCATTTATGTTTGATCCGTTTACAACAAGCATAACAGAATCAATACCTTTTGCTTTAAGGTGAGCAGTCAGTGTGTTTATAAGTTGTGTACCGAGACCTTTGTGCTGATATTCGGGAAGAATGTCAATGTGCAGATGAGCCTTACATTTTTTTGCAGCAGGCAAGTGTGCAACAAGTTCACCCCATGCAAAAAGATATTTAATCAAACTCATGTTTTTAACAGATGCTCTGTAAGGCGCCATAGCTTTTGTATATCTTTTCATATTTTCACTGCAGAGTATATAACCGACAGCATTGTCGTTTTTATCTGCAATAATAAAGCAGTTCTGCGGCTCCTGCTCAATATAATAATCACAATAGAGTTTAAGTATAAAACGCTGTTCTTCTTCGGGAGCATTATTTCCTACGGAAGTTTCAATGCAGACATGTCTTACATTGATTTTATCTTTCTCTTCATAAGGTCGTATTGTCATATTTATAATCACACCTTTACAAGCTTAATTATATAAAAAAATTTTGTCCGTGTCTACTCTTTTTATAAAAAAAGTATTTAAAAAATAAATATTTTATGTTATATTATACAATAGAATGGAGTGATAAGATGAATGTTGCAACAATCGGAACATCTTGGATAACCGAAAGTTTCATAGATTCTTCAAAATATATCGAAAATGTCAGTATTTCAGCCGTGTTTTCAAGAAATGATGAAAAAGCAAAAACCTTTGCTCAGAAGAATAATGCAGGTAAATATTATTCTTCACTTGAAGAGATGCTTAAAGATGCAGATATTGATGCTGTTTATATTGCAAGTCCCAATTCAAAGCATTATGAACAGGCAAAAGCATGTCTTATTGCAGATAAGCATGTTATATGCGAAAAACCTATGGTTGTTACAAGTGAGCAGCTTGAAGAACTGTATGAAATTGCCGACAGAAAAAATCTTATTCTCCTTGAAGCAATGAAATCCATGCATTCAGACGGTCTTGAAATTATAAAGAATGCAATGCCTGATATCGGTGAAATCAGGACTGCGCAGATAGATTTTTCACAGCATTCATCAAAATACGGTGCATACAAAAGGGGAGAGAATCCCAATATTTTCAATCCTGAATTTTGCACGGGTGCACTTATGGATCTCGGTGTCTACTGTGTTTATTTTGCACTTGAATTATTCGGTGAACCTGAGAAAGTCATTTCTCATTCTGATTTTCTTGAGTCAGGTGCTGATTGCACAGGAACATTGATTTTTGTTTATGATGATAAATCTGTTACTGTTACATATTCAAAAACAGCAAACGGTTTTTTAGGAAGCAGAATCCTTGGTGAAAACGGTGCAATTACCGTAAAATCCGTTTCAAAACTTACAGGTATTGACAGATATTACAACGACGGTACAATGCAGGAGCTTTATCCTGCAGTTGACGAAAATCTTGTAATGTCAAAGGAAATAGAGGCTTTCAGAGATTTTGTCCTGGGTAAAAACAAAGAATATTACGATTATTGTAAAAAAATGGCTTTTGCATCATGCAGAATCATTGAAAATATAAGAAAAGAAAATAACTTCGGTTTTTAGGAGG
Source organism: Acutalibacteraceae bacterium (assembly GCA_045658165.1). Lineage (GTDB taxonomy): Bacteria > Bacillota > Clostridia > Oscillospirales > Acutalibacteraceae > UBA1081. The sequence goes on along the minus strand of JAZOUN010000127.1, from coordinate 36,268 downwards.
TTAATTATATGATTTACAAGAAGAATTGCGAAAAGGTTCTGTCAGAAGAGCTTTTCAGAAATCCCACAAGCGAATACAGAGGCACTCCTTTCTGGGCATGGAACTGCAAACTTGATAAAGAAGAACTCAAGTGGCAGATTGAAGTGTTCAAGGAAATGGGACTTGGCGGTTTTCATATGCATGTAAGAACAGGCATGGCTACAGAGTACCTTTCTGATGAATATATGGATATCGTAAAGGCATGTGTTGAAAAAGCCAAGGATGAAAAAATGCTCGCATGGCTTTATGACGAAGACAGATGGCCCTCAGGTGCGGCAGGCGGACTTGTAACAAAAGATAAGAAATACCGTGCAAGATATCTTCTTTTTACTCCTGATTCTTATGAGGACAGTTCTGCAAGTCTTCAGATCAATGATTCAAGAAGTGAGGGCGGCAGAAACGGTGAAGGCGATTACCTTGCTGCTTATGATGTTATTCTTGATAAAGACGGATATCTTGATTCATACAAAAGAATAGGCAAAGATGATGCTGCCGAAGGTACAAAATGGTATGCATATATGGAGGTATGTTCTCCCTCAAGCTGGTACAATAATCAGTCTTATCTTGATACTCTCAGCAAAGATGCCGTAAAACGCTTTGTTGAAGTAACTCACGAAAGATATAAAGAAACAGTCGGTGCTGATTTCGGTGATGCTGTTCCTGCAATTTTTACAGATGAACCCCAGTTCTGCAGAAAGCAGACTCTCAATAATTCAACAGACAAGCATGATATCAATCTTCCTTGGACAGATGATATCCCCGAAACATACAAAGCTGCTTACGGTGATGATATTCTTGATTTCCTTCCCGAACTTTTCTGGGATAAAAAAGATGAAATCAGTCTTAACCGTTACCGTTATCACGACCATATTTCAGAAAGATTTTCCGAAGCTTTTGCTGACGTCTGCGGTTCATGGTGCCGTGAAAACGGACTTTATCTTACAGGGCATATGATGGAAGAACCCACACTTGACTCCCAGACAGCCGCTTTGGGCGAAGCAATGCGTTCATACCGCGGTTTTGATCTTCCCGGTATTGATATGCTCTGTAACAGTTTTGAGTTCACAACTGCAAAACAGGCGCAGTCAGCTTGTCATCAGTTCGGCAGAGAAGGTGTTCTTTCAGAGCTTTACGGTGTAACAGGCTGGGATTTTGATTTCAGAGGTCATAAACTGCAGGGCGACTGGCAGGCAGCTCTCGGCATAACTGTCAGAGTTCCTCATCTTTCCTGGGTTTCAATGGCAGGTGAAGCAAAGCGTGACTATCCCGCATCAATCCATTATCAGTCACCCTGGTATAAAGAATATTCTTATGTGGAAGACCATTTTGCAAGAGTTTATACAGCAATGACACGCGGTAAGCCCGTTGTAAAAGTCGGTGTTATCCATCCTGTTGAGTCATTCTGGCTCCATTGGGGACCCAATGATAAATCAGAACTTGCCCGTGATGCTCTTGATGAAAAGTTCCAGAATGTAACAGACTGGCTTCTTAAAGGCAGTATAGACTTCAACTTTATCAGTGAATCACTTTTCCCGACTCTTTGCGATAAGGGTACAAATCCCATCAGAGTCGGTGAAATGGAATATGATGCAATTGTTGTACCCGATTGTGAAACACTCCGTTCCACAACTCTTGAAAGACTTGAAGCATTTGCTGCAAACGGCGGTAAACTCATATTTATGGGGTCTGCTCCCGTTTATGAAGATGCTGTCATCAGTAACCGAGGCAAGGAGCTTTACGAAAAGTCAACAGTTATTTCATTTGACCGTGAAAAACTTCTTTCAGCACTCGAAGATAACAGAACTGTTACAATCAGATTCAGAAACGGTTCACTCGCTGATAATCTTATTTATCAGATGCGTCAGGATAATGATTGTCAGTGGCTCTTTGTGGCTCACGCAAAGATGCCTTATAACAAAGATGTTTTCTGCAGCAGAGATGTCAGAATTTATCTTGACGGAGATAAGAAAGTTACTGTTTATGATACTGTTTCAGGTGATATTTATCCTGCAGATGTTGATTATGCAAACGGAAAAACAGTCATAAAACAGGAAATGTATGATTTTGATTCTCTTCTTGTAAAGATAGAAGACGGCAGAAATGAAAATACATCTTCATCTGCAGAAATAAAAGCAAATGAAGATGTAAAAATCCCTGCATTTGTTGATTATACACTTGATGAAGATAATGTTCTTCTTCTTGATATGTGTCGTTTTAAGACAGATGACGGTCAGTGGCATGATACTGAAGAAATTCTTAAAGCAGATAATGTTGCAAGAAGTGAAGCAGGGCTTGACGAAAGGGGAGGTGCTGTACCTCAGCCCTGGGTTATTCCCGAAGAAGAAATCACACATTCAATCACACTTGAATTTACAATAAATTCAGAAATTGATGTTGCTTCTCCCGTTCTTGCTCTTGAAGATGCCGAAGTTGCTGAAATAACCCTTAACGGTGAGCCTGTGGCAAATGATGTTGTGGGCTGGTATGTTGACAAATCAATCAAAAAAGTAAATCTGCCTGCTATTGTAAAGGGGGAAAATATTCTTACAGTAAAACTTCCTCTCGGTAACCGTACAAATACAGAGTGGTGCTATCTTCTCGGTGATTTCGGTGTAAGAGTTATCGGCAAAACAGCAACAATCTGCAAAAAAGCAGGAAAACTTGCATTCGGTGACATTGTTCCTCAGGGACTTCCTTTCTATGGCGGTAATATCACATATCATCTTGAAGCAGAAACAGACAAGGGTGAGCTTCTTGTTACAGTACCCCGTTACAGAGGCGGTCTTGTAAAGGTGTTTGTTGACGGTGAAGATAAGGGCAATATTGTTTATTCACCAAATGAGCTTCTTGTAAAAGGACTTTCAGACGGCAGACATAATGTTGATATCAAGCTCTTTACCAACCGATTCAATTCATTCGGTGCTGTTCATCTTACAGACGTATCACATTCATGGCACGGTCCCGGAGCATGGAGAGAAGAAGACGAAAAATGGAGCTATGAATATAACCTTAAAAATACAGGTATTCTCACAACTCCTTGGATCAGAAAATAATATAAGAAAGGATTTTTGTAATGAAAACCAATTTAAGAAAAATTATAATAATTTCTGCAGCAATTATCATTCTTTCTCTTTTTACGGCATTGTCAGTTTCTGCCGCAGATAACAATATTCTCAATTCAATTGTTTACACTGCGAATACAGAAGATACTAACACCGTTATAAAAACACAGACAGTTGCAAAGGGCGGAACATATCTTTTTCTGCCCTCATCTGCAGATATAAATAATCTTGTGCTTGAGTTTGATGCTCAGAAAGTACAGCTTTCAGGCAACAAAGGCAGTGTGACAGTCAACAGCGGCGAAGCATTTGACCTTGCTGCTGTCGCTTCTCCTGCAGACGGAAAATATACAGTAAAAGCAGACGGCAAACAGTTTGTCATTATGAAATCTGCAAATGTCCGTTCACTTTTCTATGTAAGTGACGATGCTGTCAATAAAGGCCGTGCATGGGTTGATTCAAATAAGAACAATAAGGCAAAAGGTGCAATGTCAATGGTAGGTGCAGACTGTGATGTTGATTATACCGATACTGTTACCGAATTCAAAGGCAGAGGTAATTCAACATTTACCGATTACCCCAAAAAGCCCTATCAGATGAAAATCAAAAACAAAACAGCACTTATCGCAGGTTCATCAGACAAAATCAAGAAGTATGTTCTTCTTGCAAATGCACCTGACTATACACTCATTCACAACAGCGTTACATTCGATCTTGCAAAAGAGCTTGGTATTACAAATGTAAGTGATTATGAATCAATCGATCTTTACTATGACGGTGAATACAGAGGTACATATCTTCTTACAGAAAAAGTTGAAGTTTCATCAAACAGTGTGAATATCGACAATCTCGATGATCGTATTGAAGATCTGAATGCAGATACAGACGCTTATGAAAACCCCGTTGTTGTAACAAAGACAACAAACAGCAAGGGTGAAACAGCAGCTGCTGATAATGCAAGAGGTTCATATAAGTACGTTGAGGGTCTTATAGAGCCTGAACTTCCCGACGGGGCATCACATCATGCATACCTTATAGAGCTTGAATTTATGTACAGATACAAGTCAGAGCAGACAGGTTTTGTTACAAACAGAGGTCAGGCTATTGTCACAAAGAGTCCCGAATATCTTACAAAGGAAACAGGAGCTTATATAGCTTCATTCTGGCAGGAATTCGAAGATGCCGTTTACAGTGATGACGGTTACAACAAGGCAACAGGTAAATATTATTATGAATACTGTGACCTTGAATCACTTGTAAATATCTATCTTATCAATGAACTCGGCAAGAATCACGACAGCTTCTATTCATCAGTATTCTTCTATCTTCCCGAAGATTCAGATGTAATGCGTGCCGATACTGTATGGGATCATGATATCAGCTACGGTGTAGGACACAGAAACAGATCTGTTGCGGCAAATCCCGAATACTTCTTCACTGCAACAAAATATCTTGTAAAGGAACTTCTTACAATTGAAAGTTTCCGTGATGCAGTCAAAGAAACTCTCAATCCTGAAACAGGCAAGTTCTATAATGCAGTACAGACTCTTCTGGGTGAAAAAGGATCAATTGCAAAGCTTTCTTCAAATGTTTATCAGTCACAGCAGATGAATTACAACCTCTGGGATGTATACGCAGATAATTATTATTACTACAACCCCATTGACGGTGCAGAGCTTGTTGTTGTTAAAGACGGTAAAGCAGAAAATTACGATAATGCAATTGAATTTCTTGAGTATTTCATTGATGAACGTATAAACTGGCTTTCCGATACCGTATCAGGATGGGACGGCGATAACTATGAAATTCCCCTTGATCCTCCGGCTCCCGAAGAACCTGAAGAGCCTGAAGAAGAACCCGTAAAAGAGCTTACATTCTTCGAAAAAATTGCAGCATTCTTCCGTTCAATCTTTGAATGGATTGCAAATCTCTTCAAATAAAATGAAAAAGCAGTTGCTTCGGCAACTGCTTAATTTTTTTATTTGCTTTTTTCTTTCAGATATTCTTTATCTTCATATACAGAACCGACATACACAGGTCTGCATTCAAGGCGCGGATATTTTTTTATCAGATAATTATATAAATCAAGCGATATAATTACACTGTTTTCAGGATACTCACCGAGAGCGTTTATGTGTTCAAGTTTACGTAATGCATCCTGATTGATGTATACAGGGAAATCCATGTCATTATAAACCTTCATAAATGCCAACTCATTATATCGTTCATATTGAACATTTCCGCATTTTTTACATTTTGAATATTCATACATACCGTTCTCTTTGTAAGTGAGCGGTAAAATGTTTTTCGGCACAATCTGATAGCCGAGAACAACATCATGCTTTTTGGTATATATCGGTCTGAATAAATCTTCTGATATTCCGAAAGTAATTATATCATTTTTAAGCTTTTCAGATACACCGTAAACCAGCATATCAAGAATGTAGTAATCCTTCTTTGAAAAACTGCCTTTTGGATATTCAAATGATTTAACCTGAATATCATGCTCGCATTCATCGCAGTCTATATCATAGAAACGTCCCCAAGCTCCTGAAACATAACACATCTGAACAAAATTCAGACTGTAAGCAACCGCTTCGGAGCAGTCTCCCCAATTCTTTTCAGCATATGTGCTCATCTGATCACCTGAACTTTTTCGTTTTTTATCCTATGGGTGTTTCTGTATCTGACGTTTGTTTTTTTATATTAATCAGTTGGTGAGAATGTTCTGCATAGACAATATCAAAGCAGTAATCCTCGGAATCAAGCTCATTTATACCTGTCAAGTCAAAATAATCTATACCGCTTACACGTATGCTTGTTCTGTTATTTTGCATTATGTATGCATGACCGAAAAACATTACATTGCTGCCTTTCGGATTATTGTTTGACGGATCAAGAATCAATGTTGAATTTTCAACTGTTACATATGATTTATTATTTAAATCAATAATACGAGGAACTGCAAAAATTACATATGAAGCTATTTCGCATAACAAAAAGCCTGTAACTACAATAGTCATATATTTTGTATTGAATTTCTTTTTTAACAGCAGACATAAAACTAATACAAAAACTAAAATTCCACAGAATACAGCATAAATTTTTGATACAGATATGATAACATCTGTTAAAATTTCGTTATATGTTTCCATAAGTTTATTTCCTGAAATTTATTTTTTCAAAGGCAGGTCACATTGAATAATCTGCATATTACCCTCTGCAAAAAGCTTGCCGTCGATTACTGCCGGTGCAAAGAAGTAGTCGCCTTTCTTTACATCTCTTTCATAATCACCGCATACTACATTGCCGTTGCCCTCTGTGACAACATAAACACCGGGGGCGGGGAGTGAAACTTTTTCTCCGTTTACTGTATATCTTGTAACAGCAAAACAGGGAGTTTTTTCGTGTGTGATAAGCTTTTCTGTATGACCGACTTTTTCAGGCTCACATTTTGCCGCTTTGAGAGTTTTTTCAAGAGAATCAAGCTCCATATCAAAGCAATCAAATGCAATATCAGGATCAAGTCCGAGATATTTTTCGTTATCACTCAATACGTAATCACCGCATGTGTTTTCAGGCTGAATTGTGAAGTCTGTAGGCTCCTGAACTTCAAGAAGAAGACAGTTTTTACCGATTGCATGAATTGCCTTGCCGGGAATCAGGAAAACATCACCGGGCTTTACGGGAATCTTGTTGAGCATTGAAACAAGTACGCTTTCATCCTTGTCAAATGCTGCTCTGAACTCCTCTTTTGTGTATCTCTTGTTGAAACCGAAGTAGATACATGCATCTTCACCTGCACCGAGGATTATCCAGCTTTCTGTCTTGCCGTATTCACTGTTAAAATACTTTCTTGAAAACTCTTTGTCGGGGTGACACTGAACGGGAAGTCTGATTGATGAGTCAAGAATCTTTGTGAGTATTCCGAGTTCTGTTCTGCCCTCACCGAGCATTTCCTCTGTATAATCTTTCAGAAGTTCGTCAAACTTTGCACCGTCTTCTGTTACGGAAATACCTTCATCAGGGATATCGCTGCCCTCGTTGAGTGCTTTGACATAAGAACATACCCACTCTTCGGGGAAAAAGCCCTCTGTGCTGTCATCACCGAAAAATGTAGCAAACTGACTGCCGCCTGTGTAAATTCTTCTTACTCTGTTTTTTTTGAAAAATAAAGGTTTGTTAAGGTTCATAATTGTCACCTCATTGGTAATGTATCATGTTCTTTGCAGCATCAAATGTTGTTTTATAAATTCCTGTAGCAACAGAAGCGAAAATTGCTGCACCGAATGATGCCTCTTCTGTATGTGCAGGTGTACATATTTTTGCACCGAAAAGCTCTTCAAGATATTTTCTTAATACAGGACTTTTTCTCACGGCATTGCCTGATGCTGTGAGCATTTTTATATCTTTTTTGCCGAAGCCGTCATAAAGGTCGAACAGCTCTTTTGCCATGCCGTAAAGAAAACCTTTTACAAGGGCAGCCGGTGTGAAATTCGTGTCTGTAATGCCTGAAATAAGACCTGTAATGTCAGGATTCAGTCTTGTGCCGCAGAATCTTGTATCAACGGTTATATCGTGGCTGTCAGGATTTTTTGCAGCGATTGCATCCATGTTTTTATACACATCTTCTTTGTTTCCTCCGAAGATTTCCGTGCACTGACAGAAGAATGAGTGAAGTATTGCAAAACTTCTGCCTCCGCAAAGGGGAGCACCAACAAGAATGAATTTGCCGTCATTAAGAGGTCTTGCTTCACCGTCTGCAGGTTTTATAAGACTGTCTGTGATAACAGAAACCTGACTGCCTGTGCCGATATTAACAAGTGCACAGTTTTCATCTGCAACAGAACCTATAACAGAAGCCTGATTGTCGCCGATAGCAACTGAAACAGGAACAGAGTTTTCGTCATTTCCTGCAATTTCTGTATTATCGCAGACTTTGGGAAGAAAGTCTCTTGAAATGCCGATTTTATCGAGTGCATCATTGTCAAAATCTGCATTTTTAAGGTCAAAACAACCAAGACTTGCCGCATCGCTTGTGTGCATAAGCGGTGTTTTTCTGCCTGTAAGTTTCATAACAAGATAGTCATGAATTGTGCAGAGCATAACAGCATCATCAGGCACATTGTTTTCCTGAATATTGACAAAATGTGTAACAAGACCAAAACCTGATGCCATTGTCATTCCCGTTGTTTCAGTAAGGTATGATGCATAAGTACCGTTTTTGTAAGGTTTGTTACCGCTTGTGTCCTGCCATGTGTAAAGAGGACTTACATGATTGCCGTTTTTGTCAATGTAAAGTATGCCGTGCATCTGACCTGTTACACCGATGGCTGCAACAGGTGCAAATTCACTTACAAGTTCATTTCTTATATCAAGAACATTTTTGATTATTATTTCAGGATCCTGAAGTTTACTGCCGACAATAACAGAATCATTTTTAACTGTTCTGCTGGCAAGGATATTTCCGTTTTCAGCATCTGCAACAACAGCACTGATTGTTGTTGTGCCGATGTCAAGTCCTAATACTTTCAGCATTCTATTCCACCTGTTGACTTGGGATCAAGTCTTGTAATGATGTCCTGCTGAATTGCAGGTGAAAGGTCAAGGAAGTTAACGAATGTGCCGTGAATTCTCATAATATATACACCTGAGGGTGCATACTTCTTGGGATTATCAAGAACTTTTCTGAGAATTTCGGGTGTTGTGATGTTAAGGTATGTATAGAAGGGTGAAATTCCGTTCTGTAAGGGATTGAAGAAGAGGGGATTCAATACCTTTGTTCTGAATAAAAGACCTTTTTCTTCGTATGTTTCGCCTTTGAAATATTTGGGATCAATGCCGAGATGTGAAGCACAGCCGCCGCACATTTTGTCGTAGGGAAGCTTCATCTGAGAAAGTGTTCTGAAGCCAAGCCCCTGATTAGCATCACCGTGAAGAGGGTCAATACCGTAGTTGAGCATTTCTCTTGATTTTCTGCCGTCGGGAAGTGCACCGACCCAGTAGCCGTAAAGAAGATGTGTTGAGGGTGTACTGAAATCGGGACGGAAAGGATTTCCGAGATAGTTTTTCTTTGATGCAACGATATCTGCAATCTTTGCTGTTACTTCAACAGCTTCTTTGTCTGCCACATCATTATTATTTCCGAATTTGGGGCAGGAGAGAAGATATTCGTGAAGCTCCTCATATCCTTCAAAGTTTGCTTTGATTGCATCAATAAGTTTGTCTGCATCTTCGGGACGGTCTTTGAGAAGACAATCAATTGCAACAAAACTGTCTGCAACAACGCTTGTGCCGTGAATAAGACAACCGCTGCCGTTGTAGGGTGTGCCCTGGTCAACAGTATCTCTTGCATCGTAACCTGTTTCAATACCGCCCATAACAGCAGAGAGGAAAGGTACGGGAAGAAGTGAAAGAGCTTTTGAACAGCCGTTTGCGGCATCTGTCATAAGAGTTGCGTAATGTTCTGCATTTGCATAGAACTTTTCTCTTATATTTTCAAGAATTTCTTTTGCAGTAGAGTTATCTTCGTTGCCGATTTTCTTGCCTGTAATTTCAGAGTAACCGCCTGTGAGTGTAAGTTCAAGAATCTTGCCCAGATTGAACCAGCTGTTTGTTGTATTACCGGAATCTTTACCCATGATAAGAGGTTCCTGGCAACCCGCGATAGAATAATCAGCAAGGTCTTCTGTCTTAACACCATTTTTTGCAAGAACTTCAAACATTGCATCGTCATTGAAAAGTGAGGGGGTAAGACAACCGGGTGTAAAGAAGAATCTTCCCATTTCGCTGTATATACTGTCAGGAGTATTCTTGTGAAGTTTAACAGAGAGGATAGGCTGAGGCATATTCATGTCGTAATATGCATCAAACATTGCAAATGATGTTTCATTTGTAAGGTCATTACCGTCAGCATCACGTCCGCCGATAATAAGATTCTGTGAAATTGCCCAGCTTCTGTCAGCAACATTGTAGAAAACAAGAAGATGCTTGAGAAGTGCCGCTGTGTCTTCTCTTGAAAGTTTTTCTTTTGCTCTGTAAGGCTCAAAGATTCTGTCTGCATTGCCGACAGAGAAAGCAAAGGGATTGGGAGCCTGTTCAAGACACATAATCTGCCACAGAAGGATGAATGACTGGATAGCTTCAAAAACGGTTTCTGCACCGTTTGCAGGAACTTTTGCAAGAGCTTCTGCAATGTTGAGCATTCTGCATTTTATATCGTCATCAGAAGCTTCTGCAGCTTTTTCAAGGGCAAGCTTTCTGTATCTTTCTGCAAGAATGATAACAGCTTCAAGAGCATATTTCATTGCTTTGCGATGAGAGTTTTGTTTTTCGTTGCCTTCTTTTTTATCAATTTCTGCAATAAGATGATTTACACCGTGTTTTATTGCAGGTCTGAAATCAGGAATTACATGTCCTGTAACCTGTTCAATAAAGAATGTAACTTCATCTGTGTATTCTGTATATTTTTCGTAAACTGATGAAAGCTCTTTAACAAAGGGAGTTTCCTTGTCGTATGCACGCATGTTTTCAATGCGTTCTTTTGTGAACTCATCATCAACATCAATGTCGTTATAAACAGCAGTGGGGTCACAATAGCCGGAGAAAGTTTCAACTCTGAATGCAGGGTTGATAAGTGCATAACTTCTTGCAAAGGCATCTCGCTGTGTACCTGCAAAAACCGCATAATCGCTGATTGATAAGGGAAGTCTTTCGGCAATTACTTTAAGCTGCTGACCTGCTTTTTCTACAGCGGGGAGGTCTTTGAACTGCTCGTCAGTATCTCTTCTGAATTCTTTGATTCTGAACCAGCCGTCAAGTTTTTTAAGACTTCTTTCTTCTTTGAAAAGTTCTTTTGCCAGATAGGTGAGATGTTCGTGATTACCGATTTTCATGCTTTTTCTCTCCTTATGTTTTTATAACTCTGATTGAATTTTGATTCATCATGTCAATAAATTTTTTTATTGTTTCTTTGTTTACATAACCGTCTTTGACAGTGTATTCTTTTCCGAGTTTAGTCCACTTTTCTTTTCCGTATTCGTGATAGGGAAGTATTTCAACATCGAAAACGCCATCGAGCGATTTGAAAAAACTGATAAAACCTTTTATGGATTCGTCATCATCATTGAAATTGTGAATCAGAGGTATTCTGATATGTAAATATTTCTCTTTAATAATCTGTGAAATGTTTTCTTCTATCAACTTTTTGTCTGCACCTGTAACTGACTTTAATTTCTGTGCATCAGGTGATTTGTAATCAACGATAACAGTGTCACACATTCTTGCAACATTAATAAACTTTCTTGTTGATGCATTTGACTCAATGCAGAAATTTATTTCGGGCAGACTGTTTATTATTTCAATTATTACTTCAGACTGAAGAGTGCATTCGCCTCCTGTGAATGTAACACCGCCACCGTCAAAAAACATCATTGCAGAAGACATAATCTCATTTCTGATTTCTTCTGTAGTGTAGTCTTTTCCGATTTTCTCCATTCCTTCGGGATTAGAGCACCATGGGCATATCATGTTGCAACCGGACAGATGATATACAAGTCTGTTGCCGGGGCCGTCCTGTGAATAATTGAAACCTTTTTCAAAAATATTTATCTTCATGATTTTGCTTTTTTACCGAATTTAAAGTCGGGAAGCTGAGCCATTATAATAGCAATAAACATAACTGCAAAACCTATAAATTCTCTTTCAGTCGGCACATTGCCTCTGATAACCCAGTCTGCAAGACCTGAGAATACTGACTCAAGACTCATAAGAAGAGGTGCGAGAATGTGATTACAGTGTTTCTGACCGATTATCTGCAGTGTGAATGCCGCACCGCCTGAAAGAACACCTGAATAAATAAGGTTGAATGCATTTGCCTTGATTACTTCAGGATCGGGAGATTCAAACATCAGCATAAGCACTGTTGCTATTACCGCAGTTATACCGAACTGAATACAAGAAAGCTTTACACCGTCAACTTTGTCTGAAACAGCGTCTACGGTGATAATCTGTGCGCCGTAGCCGAGAGCGCAGATAATAAGCATAATGTCAGCTGTTGACATTGAAAGACCTTCACCCGGAGTGATTGAAATGAAGTAAAGCCCGACTGCACCGACTGCAACGCTTATCCATGCCATAAGTCCGACCTTCTTTTTGAAGAAGATGCCGAACACGGGAACAAAGATTATGTAAAGAGCAGTAAGGAATGCGGCTCTGCCTGTTGAAACGTCCTTGCCCTGCATATCAATACCGAACTGCTGGAAGATACAGCCGATTGCAAGGGTGATACCACAGACAATACCTGCTTTTGTGAGAACCTTGTTTTCCTTGAACCAATGGGAAATACCGTTGTATTTTTTCTTGTTGAGTCTTGCTTTTTTTGTGTTGTTCTGAAAAAGAACAACTGCACCTATTGAAAGAAATGCAAGAGTACATCTGATACTCTGGAATGTGAATGAGCCTACATCGCCGCCTTCACTCTGTGCAACGAATGAAATACCCCAGATGAGTGCGGCGAGTACAATCAGCAGAGGACTTATGATTTTTTGTGCTTTTAATTTTTTGTCCATTTTATTTACCTCAGATAGTTTACTGTTTTTATAATTTTTCCTTCTTTTTTATAGTCTCTCGGTATTCTTCTTGAAACACCGCAAATGACTTCGTAATTGAAGCTCATGGATTTTTCGCCGATTTCTTCTGCAGAAATGCAAAGATTATCGTCTGAACCGAAGAGTATAACTTCATCTGTAACTTTTGCATCAATACCGGTAATGTCAATCATGAACATATCCATACATACTCTGCCGACAATGGGAGCATATCGTCCGTTTACAATCACTCTTCCGCAGTTTGAAAGTGCGCGGGGATAACCGTCTGCATATCCTGCCGAAACAGTTGCAATTGTGCGTTTGCCCTCAGTTTTGTATGTGTGTCCGTAACTTATTCCGGTATCAGGCTCTGTTTCTTTAATGCTTATGATGTGACTTTTGTATCTCATTGCAGGAATGAGATTAACCTTTGTTTTGTCAACTTCATCAGATGGGTATAACCCGTAGAGGGAAATGCCCATTCTTACCATGTCGAAATGTTCATTGAATTCGGAAATACCTGCTGAATTGCAGATATGATGAACGGGGAATATAATGCCTTCATTTTTGCATTCGTCTGTGAATTTTCTGAATTTTGCAGTCTGCTTTTCGGAAACAGATTTGTCAGCTGTGTCAGCACAAGCATAATGAGAAAAAATGCCCTCAATTTCAATGTTTTCCAGTTTGCAGATTGCTTTTATTTCACCTATTGCATTTTCGTCGGGATAAAAACCGATTCTTGTCATTCCCGTGTCAATTGCAATGTGAATTTTTGCTGTTTTGCTGAGTTTTTTTGCAACTTCATTTATTTCACTTGCACGGTTGTAATTGTACACGGTAAGAGTAATGTCGTTTTCAATAAGTTCTTCAAAATCGTCAGCATGGGTATATGAAAGAATAAGAATGTTGTTTCTGATTCCCGAATTGCGAAGCTCTATTGCTTCGTCTGCAGCTGCAACTGCGAAAAAATCAACTTTGTCTGCAAGTATTTCTGCAACTGTAACTGCACCGTGACCGTAACCGTCAGCCTTTACAACAGCGCATGTTTTTGTTTTTTCGCCGATACATTTTTTTAATTCGCAGAGATTGTGTAAAATTGCATCAGTATCAATTTCTGCAAAAGTTCTGAGATATCTGCTCAAAATTATCACCTTAATATAAAAAACAAAAGATTTCTTTTAAATAAAAATATCTAAAAGAAATCATAATATATTTTTAAGATTTTTGCAATAGAATTTACGCCAAAAGATAGGATTTTATTGCTTGTGAGTCTGCGAAAAAGCTTTTTTCAAGTTTTTCTGCAAATGAAACGGGTTTATTCTTTATAAAAATGATTTCATCTGCAAGAAAATAAGCTTCTTCCGGGCTGTGAGTGATTATAAAAGCCGTCTTGTTTCTGACAGTATTTTTTATAAGTTCGAGTATTCCTTCCGATGTTTTTACGTCAAGACCGTACATCGGTTCATCAATAAAAAATATATCACCGTCAAATGCGGCAGCTCTTGCTATTGATGTGCGTCTTGCCATACCGCCGCTGAGTTCTGAAACTTTTTTGTCTTTGCTCAGGTAAAGATCAGTTTCTTGCAGTGCTTTTGTTATTTGTTCGTCACTGTCGGCAACAAATTTCAGATTATCGTAAACACTCAGCCAGGGGAGCAGTCTGTCTTCCTGAAAAATGAAAGATTTTTTCATTTTTTCTGTACCTTCAACAGAACCGGTTACAGGTTTTACAAGACCTGCAATAATTTTCATAAGTGTAGTTTTTCCGATTCCCGAAGGTCCCATGATACAATATGTTTTTTCCGTTTCAAAATTGACTGATAAATCGGAAATTATCTGTTCATTTCCGAAAGAAAAAGAGACATTTTTTAATTCTATCATTTTTTCATACCTCTTTTCAGAACAGATTTGATAAGATTTTCAATAATTATGCTCAGTATTACAACAACTGCAGTCCAAGCGAACATTGAAACCGGTTCAAAATACACTTTTGCTTCGTAAATTCCGTTGCCTATTGACATTGTGGGGTTGCAGATAACTTCTGCAGCAATGCCGGCTTTCCATGCGAGACCGATTGCTGTTGTGGATGCAGAAATAAAGTACGGTCTGACAGATGGAATATAAAGTTTGAGTAATTTTCTGCCGAAAGGTACTCTGAATGCAGATGCCATTTCCGTAAGATTTCTGTCTGTTTCTTTTATACCCGTGCGGATGTTTGAATACACAAACGGAAATACAATCAGCGCTGTGGCAAACGACGGAATATTTCCTGTTTTAAGCCATATTACCGCAAGTATAATGAATGATGCCACGGGCGTTGCTTTTATTATGCTTATCAGCGGAGAGAGAAATTCATTTATTGTTTTTGATATTGCAGAAACTGATCCTGCTATAACACCTGAAACAACACCTGCCGCAAAACCTGCAGTAATTCTGCAGACTGATAACAGAACTGATATCCAGAAATCCTTTGTAACAGCAAGATTTTTAAGTTCAACAGCTGTTGCTACAGGAGAGGGAAGAAGGACGGAAAGCCCGACAACGGCAGAGAGTATCTGCCATATGCCGAGCCATACAATTGCAATTATTAATTTTTTCGTGAATTTTTTAAGCGTTTGTGTCAACATAGAAATCGTCACCGGGCATCTGTCCGCCGATTATTTTTGCGTTCTGTTCAAAAAGAATTTTGTAGCAGCTTTCAAGTGCTGATTTCATTTCTTCCCCTGTAAAGCAAACAATGTTTGCGTTGGGAATAGCTTTTTTTGCAACAGCTGCAGGCATGATGTCATGAGCTTCAATAAGAGCTGCAGCATCGTCGATGTTTGAGTTGACATAATTTACAGATTCACTGTAATCATAAATAAATTTCTTTACAGCATCTTTGTTTTCTTCATAGAAAGCTGCATTAACTGCAATACAGCCCATTGTGAGAGTACAGTCGCCTGTTTTTTCCCATTCTTCTGTAAGATTGATTGCAACTGAGAAAGAGTCATCTTTAGTCATAATCTGTGAAACAAGAGGTTCAGGGAGAAGCACTGCATCATAACCGCCTGCAATAGCTTTTGTTACAGATTCTGCATGTTCTGTTGAGAATTCGATTGTAACATCCTGACCGATAACAAAATTGTTTGATTCAAGAACATAGTTGAGAGCGTATTCTGCGATTGTGCCCTGACCTGAAGCAAGAATTGTCTTGCCTCTGAGATCTTCAACTGAAGTTACAGCATTGTTTTTTGTAACAATGTAAAGAACACCGAGTGTGTTAATTGCAATAACTTTTACTTTGCCTTCAGATTTCTGGTAAAGTGAAGCAGCAAGGTTTGTGGGGACAGCTGCAATGTCGTATTCACCTGTCATGAGTTTGGGGCCGACTGTTGTTGCATCTGTATCAAGTGTGATATTGTAGTTGTTCTTTGTTTCACCGTTGTCAGATTTTGTCCACATGTATGCACCGCCCATTCCTGTGGGCCCTTTGAGAAGAGAGACGTTTATAACATCTGTGTCAGAAATGCTTTCAGCTTCCTGAACAGCATCGGCGTTTGTTGAAATTTCTTCTTCCTGAGTTTTCTGAGCACATGCTGCAAATGACACAAGAATCATCATTACAGCCATAATGAGTGCAAGAATTTTTGTTTTTTTCATTTTGTTCACTCCTGAAATGTGATTTAAATATTTTCCAGTGATCCGGAATTCCTGATAAGAATTTTTTTACCCTTCCGAAGAATTATTCCGTCTTTTTCAAGGGTTTCAAAAGCTCTGTAAACAGAAGCTCTGCCTACATTCAACGCATCAGCCACATCTGTTATACTGTAGGGCAGTACAGAGCAGGTTTTTTCGTCGTTTGCATATTGAAGGATAAACGAAGCAACTTTCTGAATAGTTTCAGCTTTTGTGTAAGTGCTGATTTTTTTGTTCAGAAAATGAATTTTTTCAGAAAGAATTGTAATGTAATTTTCAGATACTTCGGGATATTCGGCAAAAATCTTTTTTACATTTTCTTTTGAAAAAACTGCCAGTGTTGTTTTTTCAAGAGCAGTTATCTGTGTAAGATAATTTTCTTTTTCGTAAAAAAGGGTTGCCATACCGAAAATATCACCCTGCGAAAGAATATTCAGAAGTATATTTGTGTTTCCTCCGGGTTTCACAACAGAAGCTTTGCCTTTGATGATAACCATAAGACATCTTGTATAATTCGTTTCGGAAAAAATCACTTCATTTTTTTCAGAAACAGTTATACTCATATATTTCTGAGCAATTTCTTTAAGGTCTTTTTCGTTTATTCCTTTGAAAACGGGGCAGTTGCCAAGTGATGTGAGAATAGACTTTTTCATAAAAACACTCCAAATTCTGTATCACATGATACATTATATCATGATTTTTTGAATTGTCAAGAAAAAACAGCTGTCCGAAGACAACTGTTCTGAATAAATTTTTTATATTAAACCTGCAGATATTCTCAGTATCTGTCTTGCGTCAGAAGCGGTAATAACAGAATCACTGTTCATATCTGAAAGAGAAAGCTGTTCATCTGTCAGCTCTTCCATTTCAGATGAATGTCTGAGAACAAGACGTGCGTCAGACGCTGTAATTGAACCGTCCATGTTGACATCACCTGATTTGAATACAGGATTTTCTTCCGGCATTGTTATTGATTCATTTTCTGAATATATTTCGGATGATGTAATTTCAGGTATAACAGGTTCTGTTTCTTCTTCGTTTTTGTTATATCCGTAATTTTCAATAAGCTGCGGATAGTTTATATAGCATTTGTTAAGGTCTGTGTATGAATTATTGATTCCGTCAATTTTTCCTTTTTCTGTGTATTGCCACATACCGTAACCGCCATTGTATGAACATTTATCCTTCCATTCTGCAATCCATAAAGCATGACGGGGAAAGAGTGAATCCGAATAAAAAGTTTCTGCCCACCAACTGCCGCAATAAACTCCGGAAAAAATGTTTTCTTCATCCATTTTATCAAGATATGCCTTGGTCATTCTGAAAATCATTGTCTGACCGGTACTTTCAACAACCGTGTCTTCCATATCTATGTAAACCGGCATGTCAAAACTCAGATTGTTATTTTTTATTGTTTCAATAATGAACTCTGCTTCCTCAACAGCTTCAGCTTCTGTGGTTGCTGCCGAATAAAAATAGCATCCTACATGAAGACCTGCTTTTTTTGCACCTTCATAATGCTCAAAAAACATATCATCAATATGAATTTTTTTTGTGGATGTACCTCTGAACCCGATACGTATTATAACTGCCTGAATGTCGGACTGCGCAATTTTGTCCCAGTCAATATCGTTCTGCCATTTAGAAATATCAATTACATCCCATTTTACTTTGTAGTCGGAAAAACGGAGTTTTGTATCGTCGAAGGGTACTGCATACTGCATACTGATCCAGCCCTCGTATTCCTGATATGTAACTTTTCCCCATCCGTCACTGATTTCCGTAACATCCAGAACAGTTCCTGTGGGTAATTTTTTCAGACTTTCCGATGAAGTAGTGGGGTTTTTTCTTAAATTCAGATTGCTTGTTGTTGTGATATATTTTTCAGCTTCATTATATGTCTGAATATTTGCGAATGCATGAACGGATATAATAAATACTGTCAATACTATCAGCATTGCTGATATTAAACGTTTCATTGTTACTCCTTTTTTTCTGACCGGTAACAAATCAGAAGAAAAACTTTCTTGTGAGCCATGCTTTGAGCTTTACATTTTTTTCTGCCGCAACAAAGAACAGCAAAAGTATAAGGCTTGAGATACCGAATATCATTGTAACATAAGTTGTTATAACAGAGCTACTGTAAAGATTTACAAGAACACCTATATATGCGCTTACAAATGTCAATGCAGAGAAAACTGCAATAAGATTCTGGGTAAGTGTTCTCTTTTTTGAAAAATAAGCGGTAAGTACAGCAACACAGGCAAAAATACCTATATCAAGAGGTATAGCAAGAGACCAGAACCAACCTGTCTGAGCAGAGTTGTAATAATAGAATACAAATACATATGCAGCAGTTGCTATGGCGTCAATTGCAATTGTAAGATATTTGTGTTTGCTCTTCATAATAAACGGGAATACAAAAAGGAACCAGAATATTGCAGAAGATGAAACAACATAAATGCTCCAGAGTATGTCCGGGTTGAAGAGAAGATTTGTAATAACACAGACAATGTTGGGAATCAGTATAAGAAGTGATACGATAATTGCACTGAATTTGTTTTTTGTTGCTGTGGGTAAAACAATTCTTTCAGGGAATGCGGGAACAGGTTTTTCCGTATCTGAAACATTGGGATTAATAACAGGTGTATCACATAAAGGGCATTTGCTCAGGCTTTTTTCAAGTTCAACACCGCAGTTTACACAGTAGGACATAATTTTTCTCCTTTTACTATATCAAATAATCAATCTGTGGGCGCTTGCTGTTTGTTACTTTCAATTTTTACGTGAATTCCTTCTTTTACAAGGAAACGGAAAAATTCTTTTTCAATGTCTGTTTCTTTATACAGATTTGAGAAAGTAATTGCCATCACGTTGCCGATTGAAGCTGCGCCGACTCTTGCACCGTTGAGTCTGCCTGGAGTGGGCATAAGTATGAAACTTTCAATATGTTCAAGCATTTCATCAGGAACTTTTACAACACCGACATTTGTAAAAACAGATGTAGTTGTTTTTTCCGCACCGACGAAAAATACAAGACCTACGGCAAGATCCTTTACAAACAATGGAAGAAATCTCATGAAAGGATTCTTTTCCATTGCAATGTTTGAAGCGAACATAACAGAAAGATGCTTTGCGTTGTTAGTAAGTCTCAGGCTCAGAGATAGGTGTCTGAGTACTTCTTCAAAGGTGTAGTCACCCCATGTGGGATCAATTCTTATATTATAATTGACCGAGAAATTACGCAGAGTCTGAGAAACAAACTGATTTCTTGAGTTTACGGGGATCTGCATACAGACATCTTTCGGTTTAACGTGCTCTTCTTTCTGGAACTGAAGATGAAGATACATAAGTATTGCAGAAAGATACTCCGTTATTGTCGCACCGTACTCTTTTGCTTTCTTTTTGACCTGATCAACAGGAATATATCCTGTTGTAATAATTGATGTGTGCTTGGGCATTTTAGTGCCTTTTTTATGATATGTCTTGAACAGGGGGATTTTTTCAGAACCGGTTTTTGAAGCATATTTTACGAATGAATCTTCAATTTCTTCAGCTTTCGGCGGTTCATTGATATCAAGAACCATTCCGCCTGTCGGAATATTATAACCCTTCATTCTCAGGTATTCGGCTGTGATTGTGTTAAGAAATACACAGGCACCGTAACCGTCAGTGAGAGCGTGGAAAATTTCCAGAGTTATTCTGTTTTTATAATAAAAGATTCTGAACATGTAACGGTTGTTTTCTTCATGTTTTATGGGCAGACAAGGATTGTTTGCATCCGGAAGAACAACAGGAGGTTCCGGATTTTTTTCTATGTAATGCCAGAAAAATCCGTTACGCATTCTTACTGCCATGGTCGGGAATCTCGGCAGACACTTTTTTGCAGCTTCAAAAAGAGTGTCGGGATCTATCTCTTCTTTGAGTGTGATTGACGCACGTATAACGTTTGACCATGTGGGAGTGTTCTGTCCGGGAAAAACGGTGCCTGCGTTATCAAGTTTGAACCATGTTTTGTTTTTTATCTGTATTTTTAATTTTTTCATAAATTATCCTTTTCAGAATGATTTCTCTATTTCTTCAACCAGTTCGTCAAGAAGCTTGTCCTCGGGAACTTTTCTGAGTATTTCCCCTTTTTTGAAAATAAGACCGCATCCGTCACCGCCTGCAATTCCGATGTCTGCTTCTCTTGCTTCACCGGGACCGTTTACTATACAACCCATAATTGCAACAGTAATGTTTTTGTTGCAGTCTTTGAGTCTTTCTTCAGCTTCGGAAGCGAGTTTTATAAGGTCAATTTTTGTTCTGCCGCATGTGGGACAGGATACAAATTTTATGCCGTTGTTTTTAAGTCCGAGAGCTTTAAGCAGATCATTTGCCGCATAAATTTCTTTAACGGGATCTGCAGTGAGAGAAATTCGCATTGTGTCGCCTATGCCGCGAAGCAGAAGTGCACCGAGACCTGCAGAAGATTTTATAATACCCATTCTTTCTGTTCCGGCTTCCGTTACGCCTATGTGAAGAGGGTAGTCGCACATTGAGCCCACAAGACTGTATGCTTCAAATGATTTCATTACATCTGAAGATTTAAGAGAAAGAACAATATTGTCAAAATCAAATTTTTCAAGAAGTGATGCATGATACATCGCACTTTCTGCAAGAGCTTCGGGAGTGGGAGATCCGTGTTTTGCAAGAATTTCCTTTTCAAGAGAACCGGAGTTTACACCGATACGGATAGGAATATTTTTTTCACGGCATTTGTCCGCAACAGCTTTTACTCTGTCATCAGAACCGATATTGCCGGGGTTGATTCTTATTTTATCAATTCCTGCTTCAGCACATTCAAGAGCAATTCTGTAATCAAAATGAATGTCTGCAACAACCGGGATTGAAAGTTTTTCTTTGAGTCTGTATACAGTTTTTACGCAATCAAGGTCAGGAACAGCCGTACGTATAATTTCACATCCTGCTTTTTCAAGACGCAATGCCTGTTCAACACATGCATCAGCATCGGAAGCGAGAGTGTTGAGCATTGACTGTACTGCAACAGGATTATTTCCGCCGATTGTGATATTTCCGATTTTTACTTCTTTAGCTTTTCTTCTTGTGTACATGGAATCACTCCTTTGTAATGAATTAAAGGTTAATTGATAATCAGATTTCTTATATCATTGAAAGTTATTATAAGCATCAGCAGCATAAGAAGAACCATTCCTGCAGCATGTATATAACCTTCGTATTTTGAAGGAACGGGTTTCTTTCTTATGGCTTCAATAATAATAAAGAAAAGTCTTCCGCCGTCAAGTGCGGGGATAGGTAAAAGATTGAATACCCCGACATTTATTGAAATAAGAGCCATGATGTATATAATCATGTCAAAACCTGCACCTGATGCAACTGCTTCTGATGTGGTTTCTGCAATAATTGAAACTGTACCTACAGGGCCTGACAAGTCATTTATACCGTAGTGACCTGTTATAAGATCAAATAGTGTAAGCCATACAAGTCTTGCTGTTGAAACAGTGTCTTTGAATGCAGTTGTCAATACATTTATCGGAGTTTTTTCCACACCTACAATTATAAAGTCAAAAATAATTGTATTGTGTCCGTTTTCTGCAGGTTTTGTTTCAAAGTGAACATCTTTTATTTCTGTTTTTTCACCGTTTCTTTCCACAACGAAATCGTAGATGCCGTCTTCATCTCTCTGGAGAGCATAACTGATGTCTCTGCTTGAGTAAATGTTAGTTCCGTTGATTTTCTTTATGGTGTCACCGGATTCAAGACCGTATTGTACACTTGTGGCGTTGTCGTAAAAACTGTGGATCTGGGTGGTGCCTATAAGATTATCCATAGAAGTGAGAATTGCAACAAATATAAAACCGAGAATAAGGTTCATTATTGCACCTGCGGCAACTATTATGAATTTTTTCCACCATTTTTTGTTGCAGAATGCACGTTCATCTTCACTTGCATCATCTTCACCCTCCATGCTTACAAAACCGCCTATAGGGAGAAGTCTGAGTGCATATTTGGTTTCACCTTTTTGTCTTTTGAAAATCGCAGGTCCCATTCCGAGAGCAAATTCGTTGACTTTGACTCCGAACATCTTTGCTGAAAGAAAATGACCGAGTTCATGAATACCTATAATAAGTCCGAAAAAGAGTATTGCCATAAGAACAGGCCATGTCTTACTCCAGATTTCAGCAATATTGATTGTCAGAGGGAGTATATTCAAATAAAATCAATCCTTTCAAATGCATGTAAGAACTTTTTCACGCACGATTCTGTCTGTTTCGTAAACATCGTCAACAGTGAATGTTCTCATGTCGGGTGCAGCTGCTGCACCTTCGAGAATAAGTTCGGGAATGTCGTTGAATCTGATTTTTCCTTCGCGGAAAAGTCTGTTGACTTCTTCATTTGCCGAGTTGACGGCTGAGGGCATAAGTCCGCCTTTGTTTATTGCATTTCTGCAAATATCGATACATCTGAAAGTTTCATAATCAGGTTCAAAGAAAGTAAGTCTGCCGAGTTTTGAAAAATTAATTTCTTCAACGGGAGATTCGAATCTTTCAGGATAGGTGAGAGCATACTGAATGGGTATTCTCATATCGGGAAGACCGAGCTGAGCGATAACTGAATTGTCATCATATTCAACCATTGAGTGAACAATGCTTTCGCGATGAACAATAATATCAATCATATCGGGAGAAACACCGAAAAGCCATACAGCTTCAATAAGCTCAAGACCTTTGTTGAACATTGTTGCAGAGTCAATTGTAATTTTTGCACCCATGCTCCAGTTGGGGTGTTTGAGTGCATCTGCTGCTGTCATGTTTTCCATTTCTTCTTTTGATTTGCCAAAGAAAGGACCGCCCGAAGCTGTAAGTATAATTTTTTTTAGTGCTTTGTTTGAAGGTCTGCCTTCAAGGCACTGGAAAATAGCAGAATGTTCACTGTCTACGGGGAGAATAGCAACATTATTCTCTTTTGCCGCACTCATAACAAGCTGACCGCCTGCAACAAGTGACTCTTTATTTGCAAGAGCCAGTGTTTTTCCTGAATTTATAACTGCAAGAGTAGGTTTAAGACCTGCCATTCCTACAACGGAATTGATTACGGTGTCTGCAGATGTTTCTGCCGCACACTCAACAATACCGTCAGTGCCTGACAGTACTTTTATGTCTGTATCTGCAAGGGCTGTTTTAAGTTCTGCAGCACCTTTTTCGTCAAAAAGAGCAACTTTCTCCGGTTTCATCAATCTTGCCTGCTCTTCAAGAAGCTTTGCGTTTGAATGTGCCGTAAGAGCAGTTACTTTATAGCCGTGTTTGAGCGCAACATCAATTGACTGAGTTCCGATTGAACCTGTTGAACCTAAAATTGCAATTTTTTTCATAACTTTTTACCTCACATATTAATAATGTAAAGACATGCCCACAGTGCGGGAAGAACAAAAAGACAACTGTCAATTCTGTCCATAACTCCGCCGTGACCGGGGAATATGTTTCCGAAATCTTTAATGCCGTGATTTCTCTTTATGATTGATGCGGAGAGATCACCGAACATGCTGATAACAGAAAGTACTGCACTTATAATTATAATCTGCCACCATGCGAATGTATGCATTGTGAAGAAGAATTTATCGAAAATAAAGAACATTATAGTACTTGCGATAACATTGCCGATAACACCGCCGACAGCACCTTCGATTGTTTTGTTGGGGCTTACATTGGGGCAAAGTTTATGTTTTCCGAGGAATTTTCCTGAAAAATACGCCATTGTATCTGTCATCCATGCACAGAACATTGCAAGGAGAATGAGGAAAACACCTGTTGATTTTGAATAAGTGTAAGGATATAAGATGTATATATCTCTTAAATAAACAAAAACGGAAATAGATGCAGGAACTGCCGCTGTAGCAAAAAGAGCAGTTACAACATCGTTGAATTTTGTTGTTTTGTGCATAGGCACCATTATAATCAAGTATGCCAGTGCATATGCAATTGCAACAGGCATAAACGGAATTTCAATGTTAAAGTGAATAAGAATAGGCACTGCTACAGCAGTAACACAGCTGACAGCCTGAAGGACTTTATTTTTTCCTCCTGTAGCCTTTATGATTTCATAAACTGCAATTGCCGCAAAAAGTCCCATAACAAGAGGCATAACAAATGTATGCATAAAAATGAAGCAGGGTACAAGTATTATTACAATGGCTGCAATTGCCGTAATTATTCGAGTTTTCATGTTCTGATAACCTTTCGTTAACAACACTTTCAGCGGAACCGTAAAAACAGCTCCGCTGAAATCAGTATTATACACCGCCGAAACGACGGTTTCTGAGTTCATAAGCTCTGAGAGCTTCATTGAAATTTTCCTCTGTAAAATCAGGCCAGAGCACATCTGAAAACCAGAGTTCGGAGTACGCACCCTGCCAGGTGAGGAAGTTTGATGTTCTGAATTCACCACTCGGGCGGATAATCAGATCCGGATCGGGCTGATCCTGTGTGTAAAGATGATCCGAAATAAGTTCTTCGGTTATATCGTCGGGGGTAAGTTCACCGTTGATTGCTTTTTTTGCAATTTCTCTGACAGCAGAAGTGATTTCATGTCTGCCGCCGTAATTTATTGCAATGTTGAGAGTTACACGGGATTTGTTCTCGGTTATTTTTTCAGTGTAGTCCATAAGGTTGAGCAGTTCGGGAGAAATTCCTGATCTGTCACCGATGAATTTAAGCCGAATGCCTTTTTCTTCATTTTCACGGATACGGTCAATAACTTCGTTGAGATAATCACCGAAAAGTTCCATTATTGCATTTACTTCAGCTTCGGGACGTTTCCAATTTTCTGTGGAAAAAGCGTAGAATGTTACGTATTCTATTCCGAGATCGGCAGCATATTCACCGATTTTACGGAATGTCTTTGCACCTTCTTTATGTCCCTCACTGCGCGGAAGACCTCTGTTTTTTGCCCATCTTCCGTTTCCGTCCATGATAAATCCCACGTGACGGGGAAGTACGGAAAATTCAGGCAGACATTTATTGTCAGACATATTAAATCTCCATGATTTCAGCAGATTTTGCCTTTTCGATTTCATCAATCTGCTTTACAAAATCATCAGTGATCTTCTGAATCTTTTCTTCGCCGTGCTTCTGATCGTCTTCTGTTATTTCATTTGCTTTTTTTGCAGCCTTTATTTTGTCGATTGAATCACGTCTGATCTGACGGATAGCAACTTTTGCATCTTCAGCAATCTTTGAAATATCCTTTGTAAGCTGCTTTCTTCTTTCCTCTGTAAGAGGGGGGAAGTTGAGACGGATAACTGTACCGTCGTTCTGAGGATTGATTCCGAGATCTGACTGCTGAATAGCCTTGCAGATAAGTGTAAGTGCTGATTTATCCCAGGGCTGGATAACAAGAGTTCTTGCGTCTGCGTTTGAAACGCTTGCCATCTGAGCAATGGGAGTGGGAGTGCCGTAATAATCAGCCTGAATCTTGTCAAGTACTTTTGCACTTGCTCTGCCTGCTCTGATTGAGTCATATTCTGAATGAAGAGCATTAATTGTTTTGCTCATTCTTGCTTTGGTGCTTTCGTAAAGTTCTTTGAGTTCCATAATTAAACCTCCGTTAATAAAATATATTTATCAGTCGATTACAAGAGTACCGATATCTTCACCTGTAACAGATCTGAAGATATTTTCGGGATCCTGAAGATTGAATACGAGAATGGGGATATTGTTATCCTTGCAAAGAGCAGCAGCTGTGCTGTCCATTACACCGTAACCCTTTTCAACAACATCTGCATGTGTAAGAGTGTTGAATTTAACGGCATCATCAAACTTGTTGGGATCCTTATCGTATACACCATCAACATTTGTTGCTTTAAGCATAACATCAGCTTTGATTTCAGCAGCTCTGAGAGATGCGGCTGTGTCTGTGCTGAAATAGGGTGAACCTGTTCCGCAGCCGAAAATAACAACTCTGCCTTTTTCAAAATGTCTGATAGCTTTGTTTCTTATGTAAGGTTCAGCAATCTGACGCATTTCAATAGCAGTCTGTACTCTTACGGGTACACCCATGCTTTCAAGTGTATCAGCAACTGCAAGGGCATTCATGGTTGTTGCAAGCATACCTATGTGGTCAGCTCTTGTTCTGTCCATGCTGCCGCTTGATCTGCCTCTCCAGAAATTTCCGCCACCGACAACAATACCGATCTGAACACCGATATCTGTACATTTTTTGATAATCTCGCAGACATTTGCGACAGTATCAAAGTCAATGCCCTGTTTTTTGTCACCGGCAAGGACTTCACCTGAGAGTTTCAAGAGAATTCTGTCGTACTTTCTGTTCATAAAAGAATACCTCCGTGGAAATTTGACATTCATTTTTATTTATTTTACATTATTTTTTTGTTCATGTAAAGAGTATTATTATAAAATTGTTGACTAATCAGAAAAAAAAGTATATACTTAATATCGATTTGATATAACTTTTAAAACTGAGAGGAAAAGAATTTCATGGCTATTATTGAAGATAAACTCCCTTTAACCATTGAAGAAATACTCAAGGCTTATGATCTTGACGGCAAAATGACAGACTGGTCAATGATTCATGCAGGTCATATAAACAGAACTTATGTTATTACTTTTGAAGGCGGAGAAAAAAGACTTCTCCAGATGATAAATGTAACTGTATTCAAGCAGCCCCGTGAACTTATGGACAACGCTATGAGAGTTACAGACCATATCCGTGAAAAAATCAGACAGGAAGGCGGAGATGTTTCAAGAGAAACACTTCGTATTTTCCTTACAAAAGACGGCGAAAAATGTTTTGTTGATTCTACAGGCTGTTACTGGCGTTTTTATAATTATGTTGAAAACGCTTTTTCATATAACAGTATTGAGAATGCTGAACTTTTTTACACAGCAGGTGCTGCATTCGGCAAATTCCAGTCACAGCTTGCTGATTTCCCCGGAGAAACTCTGTATGAAACAATTCCGTTTTTCCACCACACATACAAGAGATTCCTCAATCTTAAGGCTTCTGCAGATGCAGATGATGTAAACCGTAAGAACGATGTTCTTGCAGAGCTTGAATTCGCATATGCAAGAGAAGAAGATACAAAGGTTGTTGTTGATCTTATCGAAAAGGGTGAAATTCCCGTACGTGTTACACATAACGATACCAAGCTCAATAACATCATGTTTGATAAGGACACAAATGAAGCAATCTGTGTTGTTGACCTTGACACAGTAATGCCCGGCTCTGCTCTTTATGATTTCGGTGATGCAATCCGTTTCGGTGCAAGTACTGCTGCAGAAGATGAAAAAGATCTTTCAAAGGTTACAATGGACCTCAATCTTTATGAACAGTATGTAAAAGGCTATCTTTCAACAGCTGGTAAGAGTCTTAACGAAAAAGAAGTTGAATATCTTCCTTTCTCAGCAAAACTTCTTACTCTCGAGTGCGGAATGAGATTCCTTGCCGACTATCTTGACGGTGACGTATATTTCGGTACAGCTTATCCTGAACATAATCTTGACAGATGCAGAACTCAGTTCAAGCTTGTTGCAGATATGGAAGCTAAATATGATGAGATGATAAGAATCACTCAGGAAGCTTACAAAAGTATATAAGGGGTTAAGCAATGAAAAAATCAGAAATCGCAATCGGTCTTGACCTTAAGGCCACAAGTATTTTTATCACAACATCAATTGCACTTATCGTTAATTCTGTTGTAAATAATCTCCTCCAGAGCGTGGATATGCCCGTTGTTGCCGATAATATAGGCATGGTAATGGTTATTCTGTTCAGCATTTTTTCTTATGTGACTATTGTAAAAGGTTTTTCTGTTGTAAATAAAGCATGTAAGCTCAGCGAAAAGAATGAAAACTTTTATATGGGCAAAAAACTTACTGTTTTTTCAGTTGTATGTATAATACTGACAACAGTTCTTAGCATAGTTGCAATGACAGTGAGTGTTCTTCTCACACAGTATTCAACTATGCAGGAGTTTACTGAAGCAGACATTCAGGCAAGAGACATGCTGTTTGCTATTGTTGCAGTTGTAAATATTGCAATGCAGATATTTGCAGTTTCAACACCTTTTATTTTCTATTTATGGAAAATATATAAGATTACTGCCAAATCAGAACCTTCATACAATATTGCACTGCTTGCAGTAATTGTTCTTGTTGTTCATCTTGCAATCGGAGTTCTCAATTCTGTTTATGCAATAAAGGGTGATAATTCTGCATTCCTTACAGGATTTTCAAGTATCCTCAGTACAGTAAAATATCTTTTATTGTTTGTTTACTTTGTTGTAAGAAGAAAAGGATTGCTCAGGAAAGCAGAAACTGTACAGGAATAAGAAATTTCAATAGTATTTCAATTCTGCCTCGGATAATATTTCTGAGGCAGTTTTTTATAAAATAACTATCAGGGTGTTAATATGAAATTTGTAATTGAAGGCTTGTCAAAAAGTTTTGATAAGAAAAGTGTGCTCGATAATATTGATTTTACTTTTGAAAAAGGCAAAATATACGGTCTTCTGGGCAGAAACGGTGCAGGAAAAACTACATTTTTCAATTGTCTGAATGCAGATATAAAAACTGATTCCGGCAGATTTTTTCTTGAAACAGACGGAAAAGAAAGAGCTGTTACAACAGAGAATATCGGTTATGTCCTGTCAGTTCCTGCAGTGCCGGAGTTCCTTACGGGCCGTGAATTTCTTAAGTTTTTTACAGATATACATGAAAACTCAATAAAAAATTTGAAAACAGCAGATGAATATTTTTCTTATGTCGGAATTGCACCAGAAGACAGAGATAAACTGCTTAAAGATTTTTCTCACGGAATGAAGAATAAAATGCAGATGCTTATAAACATAATATCGGAACCGGAAATACTTCTTCTTGACGAACCGCTGACTGCACTTGATGTTGTTGCATCTGAAGAAATGAAACAGATTCTGCGTTCACTCAAGGATAATATGATTATTATCTTATCCACGCACATTATGGAACTTGCAATTGACCTGTGTGATGAAATTGTTCTTCTCAATCACGGAACCCTTGAACAAGTAGATAAAAAGGATCTTGACAGTAATGAATTCAAACAGAAAATAATTGCTGCACTCAGGGAGGAAGAAAATGTTTAAAACTCTCCGTATTTCTTTCTCGCTGAAGAATACGTACCGTGCAAACAGTATTTTGTATTCACTTATACAGATACCTGTTGTCAGAAAAATAATTCCCTCTGATATATACAGTGTAAGAGGATTGAAAATCTTAGCCAATGTTGCAGCTGTTATAGGGGAAATATTGTCAGTATTTTCAGGAAAACTTGTGTATTTTCTGCTTCTTGTTATGTGCATTACAGATCTTTATGAGTTGCCTTACAACAGTGAAGTACCCATGGCACTTCATCTGATGTTGTTTCTGTCAGTTGCGGGGGCTTGTGTCAATACTTATATGTTCACTCCTGCAAGAGACAAATATTATGCTCTTATCACGCTTAAAACAGATGCAAAACAGTACACTCTTGTAAATTATTTTTATTCAATGCTGAAAATAATTGTTGCATATGGAGTACTGAGTTTTGTTTTCTTTTATCCGCTGGGCGTGTCGGTTTTTCAGTGTATTCTCATTCCTTTATTTGTGGCTGGAATAAAAACTGCAGGTGACGGGATATCACTCCTGAATTATGAAAAGCAGGGGACTGTAAAAAATGAAAACAAAATCAGTATTCTGTCGTGGATATGTGTTACAGTTTCATTTTTATGTGCATTCGGATTGCCGTTTGCAGGTATAATTTTTCCGTCAGTTGTCAGTACTGTAATTATGGCACTGATAACTGTTTCAGGTTTTGCATTTGTGCCGAAAATTCTTACTTTTGCTCATTACAGAGCAATGTACAGAGAGCTTCTGTCTGATACACTGTCACTGCAGACGGATAAATCATTACAAACAAAATTACGTCAGGATAAAAACCGTGATAATATAAGTTCTGATAATGATGCACAAAGCAGTAAAAAAGGTTTTGAATTTTTAAATGAACTGTTTATAAAGCGTCACAAAAAAATATTGTGGTCGTCGGCTGTAAAAACAACTTTCGTTGCAGGCGGAATATTTGTTGCTGCAGTTGTTTTTCTGTTTTTTAAACCCGAAATGAAAGAAAACATTAACGGAATGCTTCTGACATATCTTCCGTATTTTGTGTTTGTAATGTATCTCATAAACAGGGGAAGCGGTTTTACAGAAGCCTTGTTTGTCAATTGCGACCGCAGGCTGCTTTGTTATTCGTTTTACAGAAGCAGAGATTTTATATTAAGACTCTTCACTGCACGACTCAGAGAGATTATAAAAATCAATCTTCTGCCGGCATCGGTAATTGGTATATCTCTTTCTGTTCTGATGTATTTGTCAGGCGGTACAGATAATCCTCTGAACTATGCTGTTTTATTCTTTTCCGTTGTTGCTCTGAGTATTTTCTTTTCTGTGCATTATCTTACGCTGTATTATCTGTTGCAGCCGTATAATGCAGAAACTGAAGTCAGAAGCGGAGTGTATAAAGTTATAACGGGCTTGACATACCTTCTGTGTTACGGCATGATACAGATAAAAATGCCAACATTGGTTTTCGGATTAATAACAATAATTTTCTGTGTCCTGTATTGCATTATCGCATGTCTGCTTGTGTACAGATTTGCACCGTCAACATTCAGAATAAGGAAATAAAAACGGACTGCTCATTTTTAAGTGAGCAGTCCTTGATTTTATTTAAGATTTTTCATGTAAGCAAAGCTTTCTTTTGATGATTCCATTGCATTGATTGTCCAGTTGTTATCCTGTTCAAACATAATGTAAGGAATACCCAATTCCTTTGCTGTTTCGTAGCAGGCTTTCAGGTCAACGATACCTTTTCCCAGTTCTGTGAACGCCCAGGGATGTTCACCTTCGGGATCGGGATTGTAGTCTTTGAAATGGAGAACTTTAACTCTGCCCTGCATTTTTTTAAGGTATTCTGCAGGGTTTTCACCTGCAATCTGTATCCATGCAACGTCGGGAATGAACCATAAAAGGTCTGAATCAAGTTCAAGCATTCTGTCAAGAATTGATTTGTTTCCGTACTTTTTCAGGTCAAAGTCATGATTGTGGTAGGCGAGATGTACGCCTCTTTCTCTCATTCTTTCAGCAACGGGAACAAGGTCATTGAGGAATTTTTCAACACCTTCTGCGGTTCTTTCATATTCACCGGGCATTGCACCGATACCGAGACAGTCACAGCCGAGATTTAAGTGTTCATCTATAACAGCGTCAGTGTCTGTCATCATTCTTTCAAAGGGTGTGTGTGTAACACAGACAGTCATATCATATTTTCTGACTGTTTCTGCAAGTTCGTTCCAGTCAACTTTACCTATACCGGAAATCTGAATGTCCTTTACGCCCCATGATTTAAGTTCAGCCAATGTTTTGTCAATATCTTCGATTGTTTTGCAATAATCACGGATTGTGAAACATTGAATACCAACGTTTATCATAAACTGAATTCTCCCTTGAAGATTTTTAAAACAAACTGCTTTATTGCATCAATAACAGAGCTGAGCATCTTTATGAGTTTGCCTGCGATTGTTGCATTTTCATTTTCTGTGTTGCCGTATTTGCCTGAATCGTTTTCAGCTGTAAGAGGAACAATTTCTTCATTAATGTTTATAAGGAACTGAGGATATGTTTCTGAATCTGAAACTGTGGGCTGTGCTTCAGATGCAAAGATGAATCTGATAAGTTCCCACTGAGCAGGTGTATGGTCTGCATGCATAAGGTCTTTGATAAACCATGTGTATTCCGGATAAGCAGCAGTTGATGCGTCAATCATGTTGTCTGCAGATATGTGGTTGTGACCGCAATCAACAGCCTGAACGTAATCAGCACCGAGAGACTTGTCTGCATCTGCACATGTTGCACCGAATGATGTATAAACTGTATCAATAACCATATCGCCGATGTTCAGCTGGCTTACGCATACGGGAGGAATTGTGCTTCCGTATTTTGAAATAATTGTAAGATTACCGCCGTTTTCCATAACACCGTCAAGGATTTCCTTGTTGTTTGCCTGAACTTCGTCATGGTAGTAGTCAATTTTAGCTTCAAATTCAGCACTTACATTGTCACCTATAAGAAGTTCTTTTGCAGCATCGTACATATTGTAGGGGATAACTGACCATATGCCGGGCATTCTTGCAAATGTTGTCTTGAGACCCATTTCAAAAACATCATCAAGAATTGCAATATTGATTTCTTCTGCAGTGTCAAGAACATTTCCGAGCATACCTGATGCGTTGAGAGTATCTATCAATGCTGAAAGAAGAACATCTGAAAAGCTGTTGCCGAGCATTGTCTTGAGGAATGTTACCATGCCTGTTGCATCAAATGCGATCTGACCGCTGAACGGTTCACCGCAAGTTGAAACACCGTTATATGCACCTGAAAGAATAACAACATCTTCAATATCGCCGTAGCCGTAATCGTGAAGGTAAGTAGTAACAACACATGAACCCATGCTGAAACCGACAAGATTTACTTTGTCTGCACCTGTTGCTTCTTTTACAAGTTCTACAAGGTCGTTGAGCTGAGCTGCGATTGTCTTCATGTCAAGACGCCAGTCATAGCTGAAATATGTGATTTCTTCCGCATCAAAACCGAGGTTGGGAGTATCGATTGCCATTCTGCCGGAGAGGATTGTCTGTGCATCAGGCATTGTGTAAGCAGATGTTGTGGGATATACGGGATTACCGTTTTCATCACAAGCCATCTGTTCAAAAATTGTAACAAGTGCGTTACATAAAGGTTCACTCAGTTCACTGTAATCACCCTTTGCAAGAGCACTCATAAGGGGAAGCGCAGCCTGAGATACACCGCTGATGATTGAGTTTGCAGCAGGAGGGAATACTGTTTCTCCTGTTTCTGTGTTGACTGTGTTTGATGAACCGATACCGTCAACAAAAATAACGGGTGTGATATCATCTTCTGCAAAAGCAAAAAGAGACATTGTGGATGTCAGCATTATCACTGACATAATGATTGCTAAAAATTTCTTCATAAGGAAAACTCCTTTGCAAATTAATACAGTTTAATTATACCATTTAATTCGGTAATTTCAAGACTATTATCAAATTTATCGGTTAAATAAAAAAATAACTTGAAATAATATGAAAATAATAGTATAATTAATCTGTATAATTTTACGGAGGACTATGTAATTATGGAAAAACAGAAGTATTATATAACCACTGCCATTGCTTACACATCAAGAAAGCCTCACATCGGCAACTCTTATGAAATTGTTCTTACCGATGCTATTGCCCGTTTTAAGAGACTTCAGGGCTATGATGTATTTTTCCTTACAGGTACAGATGAACACGGTCAGAAGATCGAGGAATACGCAAAGGCAGCAAATGTCACACCCAAGGAATATGTTGACAAAGTTGCAGGTGAAATCAAGGATATATGTGATCTTCTTAATACAACTTATGATAAATTTATCAGAACAACCGATGATTATCATGAAAAGACAGTTCAGAAGATTTTTAAGAAGCTTTACGACCAGGGTGATAACTACAAGAGTGAATATGAAGGTCTTTACTGCACTCCCTGTGAGTCTTTCTGGACAGAATCTCAGCTTGTAGACGGCAAATGTCCCGATTGCGGCAGAGAAGTTAAGCCTGCAAAGGAAGAAGCATATTTCCTTAAGCTCTCAAAATACCAGAAGCAGCTTGAAGAGCATATTGAAAATAATCCCGACTTTATTTATCCCGAAAGCCGTAAAAAGGAAATGCTCAACAACTTCATTAAGTCCGGTCTTCAGGATCTGTGTGTTTCAAGAACATCTTTCAAATGGGGTGTTCCCGTAACATTTGATGACAAACATGTTATATATGTATGGATAGATGCACTTTCAAACTATATCACAGCTCTCGGCTATGATCCCGACGGCTCATCAGACCTTTACAAGAAATACTGGCCTGCAAATGTGCATATAATCGGCAAGGATATCATCAGATTCCATACTATTTACTGGCCGATCATGCTTATGGCAATGGGTGAGCCTCTTCCTGCAAAGGTTTACGGTCATCCCTGGCTTCTCTTCGGCGAAGACAAGATGAGTAAGTCAAAAGGCAACGTTATCTATGCTGATGAACTTGTTGCAAGATTCGGCGTTGATGCAGTAAGATACTATCTTCTTTCAGAAATGCCCCATGCACAGGACGGTTCAATTTCCTACGATACAATGATTGAACGTTATAATTCTGACCTTGCAAACACAATCGGTAACCTTGTCAACAGAACTGTTGCTATGGCAAATAAGTACTTCGACGGTGTTCTCGCTTGCAACACTGCTGCAGAAGAGCTTGATGACGGCTTCAAGGCAGACATTCTTGCTGCACTTCCCAAGATGGAAAAGGCATTCGACGATTTCAGAATAGCAGATGCTCTTGATGCAGTTCTTACAATTGCAAAGAGAAGTAATAAGTATATCGACGAAACAGCCCCCTGGGCACTTGCAAAGGATGAAGAAAAGAAAGACAGACTTTCAACTGTTCTTTATAATCTTATTGAAAGCATCAGAATCATTGCTGTTGAACTTTCAGCATTCATGCCCGAAACATCAAAGGCAATTCTTGCACAGATCAATACAGATATCGATACTTATGAAAGCATTAAAGCATTCGGTGCAATTCCTGCAGGTCATAAGGTAGGCACAGCAACACCTCTCTTTGCAAGAATAGATGTTGAAAAAATCACTGCAGAAATTCAGGCTGAAATGGAAGCTAAGGCAAAAGCTGCTCAGGCAGACGAAAAGAAAGCAGCAAATGCAAAAGAAATCGAAGGTGTAGCAAAAATAGGTATTGACGATTTCTGTAAGGTTGATCTTCGTGTTGCAGAAATCAAAGACTGCGTACCTGTAAAACGAGCAAAAAAATTACTTCAGCTTACACTCAATGACGGAACTGATAACCCCAGAACAGTTGCATCAGGTATAGCTCTTTACTATAAACCCGAGGAGCTTATCGGCAGAAAAGTTATCATTGTTTCAAATCTGAAACCCGCAACTCTCTGCGGTGTTGAAAGCTGCGGTATGATTCTTGCAGCTGACGCAGGAGAAAACGATGTGAAAGTTATCTTTGTGGATGACCTTCCCGTGGGAGCAAAAATCAGATAATGAACAATATTTTCGATTCACACGCTCATTACAATGATGAACAGTTTGATATCGACCGTGATTCTTTGCTCGCTTCCTTACCCGAAGCGGGCATTGTAGGTATTATAAACTGCGGTACAGATGTAAAATCTTCACTTGTATCATTGGAAATGGCAGATAAATATTCGTTTATGTATGCCGCATGCGGTTATCACCCCGAATCGGCACTTGAATTTACTGATAACAATCTTCTTGAAATTGAAAACATGCTTTCGCACGATAAATGTATCGCAGTAGGTGAAATCGGTCTTGAATATCACTACGATTTTGTGCCGAAGGATGTACAGAAACATGTTTTTGAAAAGCATCTTGAACTTGCAGTGAAATATGATATGCCCGTTATTGTACATGATAGGGAAGCTCATGCAGACACAATGGAACTGCTGAAAAAGTATAAACCTAAAGGTGTTCTTCATTGTTATTCAGGCAGTGCAGAAATGGCAAAAGAAATTATAAAACTCGGTATGTATATAGGGCTCGGCGGAGCAGTCACTTTCAAGAATGCGGTAAAATCTGTCGAGGTTGCATCAATGCTTCCGCTTGACAGATTGCTTCTTGAAACAGATTGTCCGTATATGGCACCTGTGCCGATGAGAGGGAAGAGAAATAATTCTGCGTATATTGAATTCGTCGCTGAAAAAATTGCTG